>JAYUOQ010000468.1:0-2839 GCA_043760685.1 Armatimonadota bacterium
CTGATAAATTCTCGATCAATCTTAAGTGTATCAATTGGGAACGACTGGAGGGTAGCCAACGACGAGTAGCCGGTTCCAAAGTCATCAATTGCGAGCTGCACACCAACCTTCTTAAGCAACTCCAGTTTCTTGATAACTTCTTCACGATCTTCCATCAACACTGACTCTGTAATCTCAATCTTGAGGTTCTTGGCCGGTAATCCTGTTCTCTCCAGAACTTCCTTAACGCGATCGACGACATCAGCCTTCTGAATTTGAATTCCGGATACGTTGACACTCATCGAAAAGTCACTGTGCCCAAGCTCTTGTGTCCATTTCTTTGCCTGCTTACAAGCTTGTTCCATGATCCAATATCCAAGTTGAATGATAAGGCCGGTTGACTCGGCAATTGGAATGAACTCATTGGGGGACACCAGTCCGAGCTTCGGGTGATTCCACCTGGCAAGTGCCTCGGCTCCCAATATTTTCTTCGTGTTCAAGTCAATGAGTGGCTGATACTGAACGAAGATTTGATCAAGATTGAGGGCCCTACGAAGGTCCGTCTCAAGCTCGAGTCTCTCCATTGCATGATCTTGCATTGTTTCGTTGAAAATCGCAAAATGCGATTTTCCATTTGACTTGACTTGGTACATCGCGAGATCTGCCTGCTTCATCAGTTCGTCGTTATCAAACTCTGGATCACTGCTATAGGCAATCCCGATGCTGGCACAAGCAAATGTTTCAATGTTTCCAAGAAGAATTGGAGTGCTCAGCATGGCTAAGATGCGCTCCGCAGTTTCTATTGCATCAGCATCTGAAAACAGGTCCTCTAAAAGTACAGCAAACTCGTCTCCTCCGAATCTTGCAACAGTATCGCCCGGACGCATCGCATCGGTTAGCCGTTTCCCAACTTCAATCAGGAGTTGGTCTCCCATATCGTGCCCCAAACTGTCGTTGATTAACTTAAATCCGTCAAGATCGAGGAACAGCACCGCTAGCCCCATATGACTGCGGCGCAGTTTGTCCGTCGCAAATGAAAGGCGGTCAAGAAAAAGAGCCCGGTTAGGGAGTTCGGTGAGCTTATCGTGAAATGCTTGGTGCTCAATCTGACGGGTACGTTCAACAACAATTTGTTCCAGATTCTCATTTTGGAATCGAAGCTTTTCTTCGCTTTCTCTTAATTTCAACGAACCTATTCGAAGTTTACATAGCATCTCGTTTATTCGAAGTGCAAGCGAAGACAATTCATCCTTTCCGCCGACCTGAATCTGGACTTCTCCACTGAAGTCGCCGACGGATTCAACTTGAACGCTTAAATTGGCGAGTCTAGATAAGGCAAAGCGCTCAAGCATGAAGACAATAACAATCGCAAACATTATTGCAATTCCTAGTACTTGAAAGATTACGGTTTCGACTACTGCCGAACCTTGCAAAGTTACTAAACGAGGCAAGATTGTCTTGACTACTAGAATCGGTGAACCGTGGACATCCTTGATGCTGAAATATCCTCGTAAGACGTTTGAATCGTAAGCAGTCAGGTGAACATCACCATTTTTCAGACTTGTAAACGCTTGATAGACTTCAGATTTTTGATCTGAAAGATTGGCCATTGGCATGAAAGAGACATCTTGTTTCGTCATAGAAATCAGATCAGTAAGGACTTTTGAATCTAAGTACTTGACGAAAACAAACCAACCGCGACCCGGACCTTCTACTTTCGTATTCCTAATGGGGCGAACGGTGATTGCCGCTGGGAGTCCATGATATTGGATGAACCCGGAAACACCAGGACCATCCTGTCGTACTTTGGACAAGAACCGATTGCGAGTTAATTGCAACCGAATCTCCGAAGTGTCGATCTTAGGCAAATCTTTAGATCTTTCGGTGGACAAACTGAAAGTTAGATTCTGATTTGTGTCGATCAACAATACTGAGTCCACTTGAAGATCAACAAATGATTGTGGAACCATATTCGACTTAAGAAATTCGGAATTGTGATCCTTCATGTACCGATAGGTATCATCCCAGTTTGACCAGTCAACGGACTTTACGTGAAGTTGCTCGGAAACTTGGTTGAGGGTCTGGTGGACTCGAATGACATCTTCCTTAGCTCGTTGGTTTTCGAGCTCCCCAAAGCTCTTCATCATTGGACCAAAGGAGACAAAATATATCCCGACCGTAGCAAAAACCATGGTCAAAGAAACTCCAAGGATGATTCTGTAACGAAGTTTCAAACTGATTTCCCCGCTAATTGAGCCCAAAGGCCGTCTAAGTTTCCCCGTTCCATCATAAACTTCAATTCCATATTTCACAATTGATCTGTTAACTAATTCCTAGAATTGTTCGTGTTTCTGCTTCTTGAATCTTCTCAATTCATGGGGTCAAAATGAAAGCAAGTTCCAGCTTTACCCGGTTGGGCTTCATTGGCGGTCATTTGACTCTTCTCTGAGTAGGGCCTCAATTTGCAATTCCTTGTACACTGAATCAATCAAACCCAAGCTTTACATCAGTCAATCAAAACCGTTCACACCTATCGTGACCTTTGCTAGCATTGCATGGTGCGTGATTGTCTTTATTGCTTTGAATCTATCCAAGAACATGCCGATGTCGGAGGCAATGAAATTTGGTTTCTTTAGTGAAAGCGAAATATTCAGCGGTCGATGGTATTCCCTCATCACGTCGGCATTTGTGCATGTCGAAATCATGCACATCTTCTTCAACATGTATTTGCTCTTGTTCCTTGGTCCAGTGCTTGAGAAATTGATGGGCTCCGCCAAGTTCCTTGCGTTCATCTTAGCCACCGCTTTTATTAGTTCAGGTTGGCAACTGGCGACCGGTCATGGCGGAATAGGTTTCTCTG
>JAYUOQ010000469.1:0-2837 GCA_043760685.1 Armatimonadota bacterium
CAGATTAGGCGATTTCGGTGGTGCAACCTTGGGTTTTGGCTCAACCTTTGGCTTTGGCTCAACCTTGGGCTTTGGCTCCGGCTTGATGTTTTTGTCGTGAACGCCACTGGCTTTTCGGTTTTCAGAGCTGTTAGGATCATCGAGTCTGGTTGTATCCTCTGGTAATAAACTTGAAGGATTCTGTTCTTCTTCGTTGGTGTCTTCGGGCGGTTCATTCTTCGAAGATGCGACGACGCCTTCCTCATTGTTCGCATCAGCATCGTTATCTGGAATTAGCTCAACTTTCTTGCTCGAAGCCTTAAATTCCAGCTTCGTGAATACTTCCTTTCCTTTAGCATTTTTGTAGGCAACGACTAATTCATGGTTACCCGCATCAGGAACTTTGACGTCCAGATCATACTGTCCGTCTTCTGAATTGGTAACTAAGCTCTTGACCTCTTTATCATCAAGCAAGATTTTTACCTTGGTGTTTTTCGCTAGGAGTCCCTCAACTCGGTATGTTCCTATTCCATATTCCTCTGGGCTTGATGGATTTGAAATTAAAATCTCTTTCGAACCTGACGCGACAGGTTTTGCTTGTTTAATTGAATCTGCGGCTATGGGCTTTGCGGTTAAGGACAGGCCAAATGCAGTTGCGGTGCAGCCAACCGCAGCGATTAGCTTTACAAGTCTTGTATTCATCTTAACCTTTCTCACCAGCGGCATAGAGAGCGGCTTCTCGTCTCCATTTCATGATATCGATGGTCTGCCAGTTTTGCGGCTCAACGACTTCAGTGATTCGGCTTGGAGACGCAGCTGCGAGCTGAGCGAAGGTTTTGATACCTGCCTCATAGAGTTTCGTTTGGTAAATCTGACCAATTCCTTCGATCTTCTCGAGTGGATCTTTGATTTCAACAATCGGATTTGATTCAATTCTTAATGCCGGTCTCTCATCAATTGCTGGAGCGGTTGAACCAGCAGGAGAGGCCACACCTGTAAATGCATTGTCATTTTCGACTACAGTCATTTCGTGGGGTGCATCTTCGATTTCAGTTGCAGAAGCTACGGCCGCAATGGACTCGGCTTCTGGTTCTGGCTCAGAAACTGTCGGAATTGTTGCAACTTCAACTTGTTGTGGCTCATGCTCGAATGACTCGACGGATTCTTGGAGAGTGGCTTCGGCTATAAGTTCTGATTCTTCGGATAAGACGGCGTTTATTGGCTCAGTGACAATTTCGGAATTCACGTTCACGGATGGTTCTGCACCGACGACAGTATCAAACATGTCAGCTTTTGCCTTATAGTCCTCAAGTTGTTGGAGAGCAACGGCAAGCTTCGATTCAAGATCGGCTTTGTCGGATAACTGTTTTTCGAGGACTTTTACTCTGAGTTGGGAATCTGCGGAGTCCGACGTACTTTCAAGTTGTTGGACTTTTTCTTCTAGCTTTCGAGCATAGGCATGAACCTCGTCAACCTTGGTCTGGCTTTCTTTGTTTGCTTCAATTTCAGCCTTTAGAGATGCGATTTGTGCAAATCCATCGCCGGAAAGATCTTCTCCATTCGAGCGCTTTTTTGCTCCCTTGTCGAAAAGGGCCGAAAGCCCGAAGCCCAATGCAAGCCCAATAAAGGTTGCTGGCGAAACTAATGAAGCCAAATCAAAACTCATACGAAATATCCCTACCAGATTCAATTGTCGAGAAAATGCTAACAGTTTTGTAGGGTAAATGCAAATTTTCCCCATAAGTTTTCCAGGTTAGCAAAATTGAAATAGCTAACCGGGTAAACCCGTTAACAATCGCAATGAAATATTCTGCAATTATTCTTACCTTCCTCGCGGCCAGTTCATATGGCCAATTCGTTACTGGAGACAAAGTGTATCCGGTCATGAGCGAGGGACCGTTGGCTGACTATCTCAACCAACTTCAACCTCGACAACTAGGTCCATCCAACATGAGTGGAAGGATTATGGACATTGCTGTTCAGGAATCCAATTCAAACATCTTTTACGTCGCTAGTGCTTCGGGTGGACTTTGGAAGACAGTTAACGGCGGAACCACATTTGATTGCATCTTCGATTACGGCGGCAGCGTTAGCATGGGATCGATTGGTCTTTCAAAGTCAAATCCGAATGTTATTTACCTTGGTACTGGAGAGCAATCAAGTCGCAACTCTGCGGCATGGGGCGATGGTGTCTACAAGTCAATCGATGCAGGAAAAACCTGGAAGCATGTTGGGCTTACTGACACAAGACATATTGGCAAAGTAATCGTTCACCCTACAAATCCTGACATCGCTTATGTTGCTGCGGTGGGCAGACTCTGGGGTCGAAGCGCTGAGCGAGGCGTCTATAAGACGGTTGATGGTGGCAAGACTTGGAACTTGGTATTCACTCAAGGGGACCGGGCTGGAGTCGTTGACCTTGACATGGATCCAACTGATCCAAACACCCTCTATGCTTGTGCCTGGGATCGGATTCGAGCGGCTTACTTATTCCAAAGCGGTGGTATGGACTCCGGTCTGTTCAAGTCTACGGATGGTGGCAAGAATTGGCATCAGCTAAAGAATGGCCTTCCGGCAGGAGACCTCGGTCGAATTGCGGTTAGTATTTATCCGAAGAATCCGAACATTCTTTTGGCAACGGTTGAGTACCGAGTTCCCGGTGCACCGGTTCGGGTTAGCAATAGCGACGACGAGGAAGAAGGTCTGATTGAGGAGCAGTACGCCCAACAAGGTGGAACACCACCTCCAGCGGCTGCATCAAAGCCTCAGGCTGCCAAGAAGGATGAGCCTCAGAAACCGGTGGTGAAGATTGACCCACGAATGGTTCAAGTAAGTGGAACCCAGATGAATGGCGGTGG
>JAYUOQ010000470.1:0-7239 GCA_043760685.1 Armatimonadota bacterium
CGCAAGGCAACCTCGCCTTCGTTATCATGTACCCATCTTTGATCAACTTGATCGGCGGTATAGATGGCCAAAACGTACGGTCTTGATGCGTAAACGATCGAAACTTCCGATCGGCTTTGGTTGACTGCACCCGACTTGGCACAAACTTTCACATCGATCGGGCAAGACGCAATTGACATATCATCCCAGTACTGACGAGAAAGTATGCGTAGGAGCTTTTCACAAACCGCCGGACTTGCCGCCTTATAGTTATATAGCAACTCATAAAAGCGAGCTTGCTCCCGAGGAGTCGTCATTCCCCAGCCAAATTTTGTTCGCCATGCGGTTTCCTGACCGTCACGATCGTCTCGGTGTCCAAGAATCTTAGTATTGAGCAATCCTAGCTTAGACATGCGAGCATTAACCGTTTTGCTTCCAATAAAATCCTGCATAGTCATAGTGGCTGTGTTGTCGCTTACGCCTATCATCAGGTTGACGTAGCCATCAATATCCAGGCTCGTTCCATCCTTCATTTGGTAGGTCCACATGCTGGCCTGCCGCTTCTCCGTGGGTAACAAGGGATACTTGTCCGTCATTTTATGCTTGCCTTCATCAACCTGGCACAGAGCTTCGAATGCTACGCTGGTTTTGATCGTTGACGCGGTCGGAAAGATCTCTTCGCCACGGAATGAAATGCGCTTTCCGGACTTTAGATCCACCACGCAATAGCTAAGGCGACCATGAAATGGCTTCGCAATTGCAGTCAGGGTCTGTTCCAATTTGGCTAAGTTTGGAGTCGCAGCCAATGTAAGGGCGAGCGTGGCAATCATTGTTCAATAATACTCTCAGTCGCAATCATTTGTCTGAGACCACCGAAATCACCATTGCTAAAAGTAACCAATAGATCATCAGGTTGGACGATCGATTCAAGCCAATCCTTGATAAAGCGTCCCCAGTCAGGTTCCTTGCCTTGATCGAGGGAAAGGACAAAGTGAGGCGACGGCAATTCCAAAGCAAGTTCTTCAAGATTTAATCGTTCGGATTCCGAATATCTCCAGGGTCGATCGAGAGCACCAATTGCAACTGCTCCCGCTCGGGAAAAGCAATCGGCAAGCTCTTTCTGATAGAAATTTCTCGTGGTGGTGTTCGATCTTGGCTCAAAGCAAGTTATCAATCTTCTGTTCGGATACCGATCAATAATTGCATCAATTGTTTGTCTTATTGCGGTCGGATGATGACCAAAGTCGTCAATAACTAAGGCTCCACGCCAACTTCCCTTCTCTTGCATTCTCCTTTTTGGAGATATGTAAGATGACGTCCCTACTTGAAGTTGTTTAAACGACACTCCGAGTCGATGGCCACAGACAATGGCAACCAGCATATTCAAAGCGTTAAAGCTTCCCGTTACCGGGCTATGAAATTCACCGATCGATGTCCCTTCACGCAAAACCGTAAACGATGAACCATCTGCCCCCGCAACAAAATCGACGATTCGCCAGAAACATCCTTCGCCAAACCCAAAAGTCTCAACCGGTGAACAGGCATCTTTCAGAACTTCCAGGACAACCGGGTCGTCGCCGTTGGCCAGCACAACTCCATTACGAGGAACGAGCCGAATAAAGAGTCGGAATGACTTCTTGATCTGCTCAAGATCATCAAAAATGTCGGCGTGGTCAAATTCAATGTTGTTGACAACCGCAATGTCTGGTTTGTAATGGAGAAACTTGGAACGCTTGTCAAAGTACGCCGAGTCATATTCATCCCCTTCCGAGATAAAGACAGAACCAGAAGCAGGGCGACAGGAAACGTCAAAGTTCCCTGGCACTCCGCCAATCAAGAAGCCAGGTCCAAGTCCGCCGACTTCAAGCATGTTGGCAGTCATCGCAGTACTCGTCGTCTTGCCGTGGGTTCCTGCGATCACAATGCTGGTGTGAGTTCCAATCAGCTTCGATGCAATAACTTGCGGCAGAGAGACGCAATTCATCTTGCGTTCAAGGGCAACCTCCAATTCTTCGTTTCCTCGCGAAACGGCGTTACCAACGACGACGATATCTGGCGACGTCTCAATCAACCGAGATCCGTCAAACGTAGGGAAAACAGTTACCCCACAGTCAGCCAAATAGGACTTCATCGGCTCAAAGATCACTTCTTCCGATCCAAATACTTGCTCGCCAGCCTTGGTTAATGCCCCAGCAACACCGCCCATTGCGGTGCCACCAACCCGAATGAAATACAGTTTTTCGACCACTTTGCAGGAAAGTATGACGTAGAATCATGTTATGGTTACATCCCTAGCAATCGCTTCATTGATGGCAATGAAAGTAGGCACCCCAATGGCAGGTTCAATTTACGATTTTACGATGGCAAACATCGATGGTCGCCCGACCAGCCTCAAGAAATACAAAGGGAAGGTTTTGCTCGTAGTGAATGTCGCAACAAAGTGCGGCAATACTCCTCAATACAAGCAACTCGAAGAGGTTTACCAAAAGTATCAGAAGCAAGGATTGGTTGTTCTTGGTTTTCCGGCCAACAACTTTGGAGGTCAAGAGCCTGGAACCAATGAAGAGATCAAAACCTTCTGCACGTCAACGTACGACGTCAAATTCCCCATGTTCAGCAAGATCTCGGTAAAAGGCGATGACATCGCACCACTTTACAAGTGGCTCCTCGCTCAGTCGAACAGCACAACAGATGTAGATTGGAACTTCGCAAAGTTCCTAGTTGGAAAAGACGGAAGCACCGTCAAGCGATATTCCTCGAGAATGAAGCCTGACAGTGCTCAGATTGTGGCCGATATTGAAGCGGCTATAAAATAATCGGACCTATATTCGACCGTTTTCTATTTCCTTCAAGAAGCGTTTGCTGAATTCCGGAACTGGAGTGCTTTTCTCAATCTTGTATTGGAAAAGCTTCCAGCCCAAGAAGCCAAGTACGGCTATCAACAAACCATAGAACCATGCGAATTTTTCCGGATGTTCTTCCGTTTCAATTCGCTTGCCCACTTGGGCAATTGCTGCGCCGACCTTATCGGCATTTTTGGTTCCAACTTTCACTGAGCCTTGCCCCGCTTTGTCCGAACCTTCCAGGTTCTTTGGTGCCATAGCCATTCCACCTTGGTTAATGATCCTAGGTACCTGACCAACAACGGGAGCAACCCCATTGAACGTCATTTCCTTGCTAACTTGCTCTTGGGACTTTTCGGGCTGAAAAGTCCGCGGACCTTTGGCTTTATTGATTGGGGCGGGGCTAAATGCAGCCAACCCCAATACGATCAATGCTATTCCAATCTTACGTTCCATATGTTGTCCCCCTATCTTGCCAAGTACTCTTCATGAGCACTGGACTCCGTGGAAGCTTCACGTCAACCAACGGCTTTTGTGACAAAGATCTCTCCTTGATTCTTGAGTCGTTGTTCATCGACATCGGCAAGCTGTAGATAACCATGGCCTCGTCTCGACTAATAATCGTGCCGTTTACAGCAACTCCGCCACCAGAGGTACCCAGGTTTCCACCACCAACAAAGTTGGTGTACATAACCGCATCAAGTTGGTTTACTCCTTCGGCAATGCTGTTCATAGTGGTGTCAGAAATAACGCTTTGATATCGCTTCCTGCCACTCGAGTCTGTTTCATTTGCGTTGAACGCCGGAATAACGTTTCCATTCTCATCCCTTCGTTCCTTGGTAAACGGCGGACTCATATACTGCAGAGTAGTATTGGTAAATCCATTTGGATTTCCCATCATTACCGAAGCTCGAGCGGCAAGCCCAAGCAAGTCCGCTTTCTCATTTTGCTGATCAATTGTGGTTGGGTTATTCCCCCGGAAATCTGGTGGATTCTTGTAGCGTATCGAACCAACGATGTGAACATTTCTTCCAGTGTAAATGGTCCCTTGACCAGTAACGAAGCCCTTGATCACCGCATCCTGAGCAACAGTTATCGGACCATGAATTTTGATTGGACGATCCGAAGTGCCAACCAAAACGGCTGATCCATTGATGTATCCATTTGTGTCTAGCCGCACATACGCATTGGTTGACGAGTTCCAAACCTCAATTGAAGATCCGAGATTGTAACCAGGATTAGCAGTTCCATCGGCAAAGAGCGCCTTCGAATCAACGTATGTTGTACTGAGCGTCTGGTACTCACTGATGTCACCCAGGTCAGGCATGACAACTTCCTGAGTTGGAGCAGGGTCAATCATGTTAAATGTCGGATTGTTGTTGTCATCAGTTCGAACCCAGCCTTTTGAGCCCGAAGAATCGCTGAGAGTAGCACCAGAGAGTTTGTTATTGAGAACACTACCAGTCGTATCAAACAAAACGTCTCTCCACTCTTCGTAGGTGTTACTTCCTCTAACACCATGCTTTGTAGAATCATAGGCTTGTCTCATGCGAGAAACGAAGTTTGAATTACCATTTTGATACGACTTGTATGTAGCGTCGGTCCATTTAACCGGAGTTCCAGAGATGTTTCCCGCAGTTCCGGAATTAAGCTTATCATTCGGTGTTGCAATGACGGTTCCATTGATGGTTGGTGTTCCATTCGATAAAGTAAAGTCGCCGTTGGCACGAAGATCACCATTCATATATAGGTCATTTTTACCAAATCCGTCCATCCATCCGTAGTTGTTAACAAAGTAAACATAGTCAAAAACTTGGCTCCTCTTCAATTGAAAAGTTACTTTCACGTCAACGACCTTCGCCGGTTCATTTGAATCCAATGAACTATTTGCGTTACGATCAATGAATCCAACCGCACGCACAGTCACAGTCCTGGAAAAGTCGTCACCTACTGGCTGGGCAAAGCTTGTAATAGCGGCCGAGTACATGCCCACACCCGGTAAAGTTCCAGTCATGGCTGCCGCTGGTGATTCCGGGCTCGCGGCATTACAATCCGTAGTCAAATCATCAAAGGATTGCGTCTGCTTAAACGATCTCCAATAATTTCGCAGAATCGTTTGAACGCCAGCATCACAAAGCTGGGTCATTTGAATGTCAAGAGCCTTACGCTTCGCGGTCTTCATGACACTTGATGCGGAACTCATATAGGTCATACCAGCTACACTCAACAGCGACATGAGCATTGTTGCCGCCAAAAAAGTAGAGCCTCGTTTTCTTCGTAGTTTATTCATACTTACCTTGACAGTTGGGGCACATTCCTCAGGTACACGCTTTCACGTGATCGAGATGGGGTCCAATTGTTTCGAAATCCTTGTCGTGAGGTAATCAAAGTAATGACTACCTGTCGGGTTACATCTCCGTTGTTAGCACTAAATACTTTGTATGCGGATTCTGTTTGTGGGTCGGTTGACAAAACGTTCGCCGCAACGACACGGGAGTTACCATCGGTTATCTGTGATAACGTTCCATTGACGAGCTTAAATTGGCGGGTAACGCCATCAGACGCAAGAGGGAGTACATAGCTTCCACTTTGATCCTTCGTTGGAATCTTGTATGTGACCGTCGCTCCGTTGTCGCTAATGGTAACAGACATTGCTTCTCGAAGTTGTTGGGACATCAACTTGATTGAGTCTTGAGATTTGGAAATGGAATCCATCGCTCCAACTCCTTTCATCCAACTCATCATGCCGGCCATAAAGCAGCCAACACCACCAACAAGGGTAACAACGGATATTCCGGAACCGACCACAACTTCAATCATGGTCGCACCACGTCGGCGGTTTCGTATATTTCTTTTCATAAATTTGCCACCAGCGAAGCAACCACATAGGATCGGCTCCGTCCTTTTTCTGACCAGTTAACGGTAAGGGTGATTCTCTTGAGTTCTAAATCCACTTGTTCAATTTTCACCGAAGCAGTTCCGTTCGGCAAAATATCTGAGACCCGATCGCCTACCGCAGCATCGGTACTGTTGCAGGAATAGGTATTGGTAGCAATCGTCGAGGTGCTATCAATGAGATCAGCGGAAAATAGTTTGGTTGCGGTCAAGTTGGAATAGGTCTGGGCTTTCATCAACTCGACTTCTTTTTGGGCGAAGTTTGCGGCTTTATTAAGGTAATTGCCTTTCATTCGACTTACAGTTGCAGCGGGCATTGCACTGGCAAGTATTGCTCCTGCACATGTAACCATGAATACTGAAAGCATTACTTCAATCAGTGTAAATCCATTATTCTTTCTTCGTTTCACGTACATTGCAAAGGCTTACTTCCGCATCTCAGCGAAAATAAGCCTGGTAGTTTTGCAAGAATTAGAATAAACCTGGTAATAAAGCTTATGGAAGCAAATGACCAGCAATGTCGCAAGTTGGCTTAGTGCCAATTACATTAACTGCATAAGTTCCGCTGGCAGGACAAGCAGGAGTGCCTTTTAAGTATAGAGTTGCGCCGACCAAATCTGTAAATGCGACAGCATCCCCGTTATTCTTCTTGTTATCCATTGCCCATTGCTCCTTAGCATTTTCAATTTGTTTGAGCGAACCAATGCAAGATGACTTTCTGGCCGATTGCCTCGATTGAAAGAAACTTGGAACGGCAATTGACATGAGAATTCCAATAATGAGAACCACTATCATTATTTCGACCAGCGTAAAGCCCTTTTGACGCGGTGAGGCGGTTTTTTTCATTCAATCTCCACTGTGTGATTCGTATATTCCACAAAGGCACGTTGAATTACCATAACATTTCAAATTTCAATTTTTCTGTCTTCTTTTCGGGCAAGACGTGGCCCTCGACCATACACCATGACTTCGTTTCGATCCGTCCGAGAATATACTTTCCAGGTTTGGAGCAGGTTGCTTTTGCCTTCAATTAAAGCGTTGGGCCAACCAAGTCAGAAAAGGTAACTTTGGCGCCAACTAGCTCATGATTGTCCATTGCCCACTGCTCCTTCGCCGAATCCATCTGCTTTAGATAGCAATGCAGGTGTTCGTATGGGGGCGAGATGCATCACGACGGAAGCCTTTTACGCGATTTCCATTCTCCATGGAAAAGTAGGTCAAGGGAAGGGAAAAGTAGGTCAAGGGAAGCAAAACTCTGAAAAGAACAAATTTCCCCTTACGTCAGATTTTCGGAGCGACATCAAAAATCGTTCGCTCTTCAGAATCGATATGAGGTCAAGCCACAAAAAAACACCCGCACCTTTTCGTGCGGGTGTCTGAAATTTTTTGAGCCTAAGCGTTGATTAAGGCAGGACGTGGAGTGACTTATTGCAAGTTGGGTTCGTACCAATAACTGCAACAGTATAGGTTCCACTGCTTGGGCAAGTTGGAGTTGACTTCATGTACGATGTCGCACCAACAA
>JAYUOQ010000471.1:0-7207 GCA_043760685.1 Armatimonadota bacterium
TTCAGCCGCCCAACAACTTTGGGTTTTTGACAAGAAAACCAACACTCGCAAAGAATTAAGAAATACTGGGTTCCAACACCTTTGGCCTCAAACTACTGCATCAGGAATCTACGCCATAACCATGACCGAGGCTATGCCGAGCAGCAGTCCACTTGGGAAGAGCATCGGTAAAGTCGCGTTTACGGTTGCCGGAACGCCTAACGTATACAAAATTGAATCCAATGGAACGGCCAAGCGGCTAACAAACTATGCGGGAGACGGCGCTAGGTTCCTTACGGTTTCGGGGGATGGATCTACCCTGGCGTTCGAGCGAAATGGCGACGTATTCGTGATGAAGCCCGGTAGCGAACCGCGCCAGATTAGCATTACCGCCAACATTGACGACAAGATCACGACCGAAGAACACATTATCGTTACCGACGGGGTCAACGGCGCGACTCTGAGCCCAGACGGAAGCACGATTGTGTTTGCAACGCAGAACGAAATCTGGTCAGTCCCGACTAAGAAAGGAGAAGGACCAAACAAGGATGATGCGACTCGTTTAACAGAATGGGCAGGACTTGATAGCGACCCAATCTACTCGCCTGATGGCAAATCCGTGTTCTTTATTAGCGACCGAGATGGATCGGAGCGACTGTACCAAATGGATATCTTGACCAAGCAGATTTCTGTGATCTCGACCGAGGATGCTCAAGTTGACAATTTGCAAGTCAGTCCTGATCGAAAGTCGATCTTCTTTCAACAGTACGGCGCAAAGGGAGGAATCTACAAAGTATCCGCCACAGGCGGGGCTCCTTCGATTGTTGTCGCGAGACCAGGACGTTCAAACCTTCAGTTCAGCATTTCTCCTGATGGACGCTATATCGCTTTTGTCGAGACTCTGAATGGCAGCGGACTTTACTATTGGCAGTCCGGCAACAACGTGCTTGTGGTTGACACCACCAATGGAAAAAAGATCAACGTCACGCAAACGAACCAAACTCACTCGAGTCCGGTTTGGACGCCGGACGGAAAATACATTTACTTCACTCGTGGCGCAAGTTTGTTCGCTTTGCCACTTCAAGAAGAAGGGATGAGATCGGCAGAGCTGACGATGAAGTTCGAGAAGCCGAAAGAAGCGGTTAAGGTTGAAATTGACTTTGAGGACATCGAAACCAGGGCTCGATCAATTGCAACCGGATCATTCGGCAACATGACCTTCGACAAGGAAGATGGATCGTTCTATTACATCGGTGCCGACGGAATCTATAAGTCAGACTATAGTGGAGAAAACCCTCGCCGAGTAACCGGGGCAGGTGGATTCGAAGTCAGCGATGACGGTAAGACTATGCTGAGCATTCAGGGGGGCAAGCTATTCACGACGAATCTTAAAGCGCCCGGTTTCCCATCATCTGGGATTGCATTCCGGGGCGAGTTCACCCGTGATCTGACCGAAACTCGAAGAGCCGCTTTCAGACAATTTTGGCGTGGGTTCAACAATGGATTCTACGATCCAAATTTCCACGGTCGAGACTGGGTTGCTTTAGGTAAAAAGTATTCAAGATTGCTCCCTTCCGTCGGACACCGAAGCGAAATGGCTACGGTTCTCGGCATGATGGTCGGAGAGCTCGAATCATCTCACTCGGAAGTTGGACCGGGAGGAGGCGGAAACAAGAGCCAAACCTCTGCTCATCTTGGCTTTAGCTGGGATTACAATTTTGCTGGCCCCGGTATCAAGATCAAAGATGTACCGAAGCGATCACCAGGTAGCTTTGCGAAAACAAAACTCAGCCCGGGCGAAATCGTCCTTAAGGTCAATGGCAAGGAAGTATCGACGAATGAGTCCGTTTTCCGCGATATTTTGAACGATCAAGTCGGTCGAGATTTGAACATGACGGTTCAAGGTGCCGATGGAAAGACCCGGGAAGTAAAGTATCGAGCGATCTCTCAAGGGGAATACTCGGGAATCGTATCCCAAAACCGATTGGAATCGAATCGAAAGTACGTTGAGTCGAAATCCAATAATTCAGTTACTTACCTTCACATTTCTGGCATGAATGGCCCAGCATTGGAGCGATTCCAACAGCAGCTTTGGCAATATTCTCCGGGTAAGAAAGGCGTCATCATCGACGTTCGCGGAAATGGAGGCGGTAACACTGCCGACCAAATCATTGATATTCTTGAGCGTCGCCAGAACATGAACTATGTTCCACGCGATGAGGAAGTGATTAAAGGTCCAGGCGCAACACTCGAAGTACCGATCATCGTCATGATGGATCAAACCAGCTTCTCGAACGCTGAGATGTTCCCCGAAGCCATGCGAACCCGAAAATTGGCTCGACTGGTCGGAGTCCGGACGCCAGGTTACGTTATTTATACCAATGGATTCCCTTTGGTCGATGGCACAAGTGCCCGAATGCCAGGGTCTGGTGTATGGCGAGTGGACGGAACAAGCATGGAGAACATCGGAGTAAAGCCTGACTTCGAAATCTTTATCACGCCTGAGCAGTTCTTTGGTGGGCAAGATCCTCAGCTAGATAAGGCGATTCAGCTCTTGGCTAAGGGTTAGTTACTGTCTAACAGGATTCGAGTCGATTGAGTTAACTCAATCGACCCTTTTTCGTGGAAGAATGTCACAAGAATTGGGGTTTTGGTTGGCTCTATCGTCCTCAACTTTGATAAGATGCAATTAAGTCCAAAATGATCTCACTTGCCTTTGCACTTTGCGTCCAACAAGCCGTTCTCAAGGATGTTCATATTCCGGCGATGCCGCTTGAAAAGGCTGTCGACCAACTCGCGGCGATATACAACTCCTCAATGGACATTTCGACATTGCTAAAGGGCAAGGTCATTCTCATCGATGCCACCCAAGTCTCGGAGTCGGAAGTACGCGAGCAGATCGGAAAGACCCTCAATGCTTCTTGGGAAAAGAAGGAAGGATTTTGGCACCTTGGAAAATCTAACAAGCAACAGGCAGCCGATGTCCAACGGGGCGTTACAATGCGTTCAAGGTTTTTGAAAAAGACTCTCGAAATTCGACAAAAGGCTTTAGACGATAATCCAGAACTCACAAAACCACTAGCAACGCAAGTATTTCTCAAACTTAGAAGTGATGAGGAACAGCGACGGGCGAATCCGAACCAAATGCAGCGGCCAGGACCATCGCCAACTTCCTACGGACTTCCCGGTCAGCGATTCCTGACTCGATTTCTCCTTAAGTTCGGCATGAACAGGATTGCCGCAATTCCGAACGGACATCGCGTGGTCTTTGCAATGCATCCCAATGCCATGCAGTCGGACATGAGGATCGACATTTCCGAAATTGTCACAAGGTACCGAAAGGAGCAAGATTTCTGGCGTATGGCCATGGAGCCAATCCTCACTGACAAAGAGGGCCTTGGAAAAGGATCGGATGATGAGAAAACGGCCGCATACGAAAAACTTGGGGACGAAATCAATTCTTCATTTGGGGCTATGCCCACCGATCTGAAGGACATCTTGTTTACGGTTTTCTGCTCCGAGGATGGAGCATATGATTTTAAGATTATCGGCATACCAAAAGGCGAGGAGCCAAATTTCTCATACAAGATCAATGGTACGTCTTACGAGGGTGCCTTTGCGGGAATGGAAGCTTCGGACTTTGAGACGAAGCCGGTCGAAGGTTTTAGGCTGAGCCAAGAATCAGAAGACTTCAAAAATTTCCGCGAAAATCAAATCGCGAAGATTCCTGAATCGAGGCGAGCTGCCGTTCTTGAAAAGTTGGCTGATCCAGTAAAACGGGATCCCCTTTCATACGCTCTAACTGAATCCCTCGTCTTCGATATGCGGAGATTTAAGCATAACCTTATTGCCGTTGTTGGCGACAATCTTGTCAATATCGCCGAGCCGATTTATGGCGACATGATATTTGGCTCTAAGCATTTCGACATTTTTCAGGATTTCCTTTTTAAAGACGATAAGTGGGTTCGCATGATGGAAACTCCGTTTCCCGAGCCAAACATCCCGAGAATCGAATTGAAACGACTGTTCGCCAATGTGCGTGCGAACAAGAAAGTTAGCATCTGGGATCGAGCAGCGATTGCTTCAGTCCGTCCGCGCACCCGAGCATACAGCTATATCGAAGGAATGCTCGATACGTTTGCCGGCACGGTTCACGAAGGATATAACGATGCTGACGCTTTAAAGCTGATTGGATTACTTTCAGAATCGGACCGAGCGGCAGCAACAGGACCAAATGGCATACGCTTTAGCCAATTGAACTCGCGTGCCCAACAGCATCTCTTTGAATGCTGCTACTACAATCAGGACAACCGAATCTGGTCTATCCAGCCCTCGACAAAAAAGTGGCCCCCATATGCCGTAAATGAACCAACCTATATGTCTCCCGTCGGAATTACTGGTGACGCGACTTTAAAAATTACCGAGCAAACATCTGAAAAAATTAAAGAGCCTGAAGGGGCGGGAAGCCAAAACATTACGAATGATGCAAACGGATGGGGGCAGATTATGTATCAGGTCGAGCACCCTGAGGAGTTTCCTGGGAATACGTACACGTTTGACAAGACGCGGAAGCTGTTCCGACTAAAAGTTACCAATTTTGACATGAATTTGAGACTCAATGCGGATTGCCAGTGGCAGTCGAGACTTACAAGTGCAGAACGGGTAGATAAGGCTACCTTCACAATTGGTTCTTTACCGGCTGACCTTAAGGAGGCCTTTGAAGCTGGTTACAAAGCAGCCAGCCAGGCAGCAAAACTTCGAAGGGAAAGACTCAAAAACAAGGGTGACGGCGGTGGTTTCACCCGGCAAAATAAGCGGTGACATTGGTACGCTAATAGGTAGGCATGCCAAGTAACTACTACCTCCAAATCGAGAACACTCCGTCAACGCTGATCCGGATGGTTGATGCCATTCGACCGGATTTGTACGATACAAGTCTGGAAGGCGACCGATTCACTTTGAAGGAAGTTATTGCCCACATGGCGGACTTGGAGCAAACTTGGCTCGACCGCATTACTACGGCGATCGAATTCCCAGGCAAAAAGGTTGAAGACTTTGATGAAGCTGGTCGAGCAATTGAGCACAAGTACTCGGAAAAGGACATTCACCACGAGCTAGAGGTCTTTGACAATCGACGACGTGATACCGTTGATTACCTTCTTAGACTCGCCGACGATGATTGGGCGAACACGATTACGCATCCAGACAAGGGCGAAATGACCGTTCTCGAAATCGTTCAGTACATCACCGGTCACGATCTTTACCACGTCCATCAAGTCAGCCAGTATCTGAAGTAAGTGCGAAGTGCTGAGTGCTGAGTGCTTAGTGCGAAAGTGCGAAAGTGCGAAAGTGCGAAGTGCGAAGAGCGAAGAAAAAAGTGAAAGAAACTAGCGAATTGAAATAGTTATGGCTTTCTTTCAGCTGATGTTCTTCATATCACTGCCAATCCAAGATCCAGGTCCATCAAAGGAGCTAAATCTTTGTATTAGAGCTTACGATCTCAGTTACACTTTTGCTCACGAAAACGGCAAACTCGCAAACTGGAATACCGTTCTGACTCACAAGTACAAATCGAAAACGAAATCGATTCAAGATCACATCAAAACATTCATGTCAGAGAGTAATGATTTTGTGGTCAAAATCAATCCAAACGTTATTGGCAAAAAATGGGACTTGGTGCCAAAAAGTCAGATTCTCTTGAAGTTATTCCGAAAGAATGGCGAATATCTGTTGTGCACATATACGAATGGGTTCGACGATGGACCCTTTATCCGTGAAAGTAGCACGTACAGAAAAGCTCCATCTAGATAGATTCGCCATTTGGGACTGCGCGAACCTGTTCGCGCTTTGGCCTGCGAAGCCTGCTTCGCTGAAATTTCAGCAAAGCAGGCTTTGCAGTTGAAAGCTCATGCAGGCATGAGCACTCCCAAAGCTTCTTTGCCCTCCATTAGGTGTAAACTCGCGTCGTGAAAGCCGCCTTCGGACTCTTGTTCGCCCTTGCACCTGCACTAATCCTCGCAGAAGATATTCCTTTCCTAAGTGGCAAGGCGACAACCATTCGAGGAAACGCCCGAACGCCAATTCGGATCGACCCGGTCGAAGCGTCCGTCCTTGACGGCTCTTTTGACGCTTCGAAATGGGAAGACGTCTCGACCACCGCAGATAAGCCCTTTACTGGTCGCCTATTCAACTCCGGATACGCTTATTTCGAGGTCAATTCCGACCGCGAGAGACCAATGTTTCTTGAGGCGAGAGGACACTCGATGGTTTATGTCAACAATGAGCCGCGAACGGGAGACGTCTATTCGTGGGGCTATGTTTCGCTTCCTGTTCAACTCAAAAAGGGCAAAAACACGTTTCTGTTTTCCACTGCGAGAGGTTCTTTAGCTGGCAAGCTCGTCGACGCTCCTAAGCCGATTTCTTTCAATCCAGGCGACCAAACGACGCCCGATATTATCAAAGGAGAGAAAGAGAAACTGTGGGTCGCATTCATCATTCGAAACGCCAGCGAAGCCGATGCTGACAACTTGACGATTGATGCCGGCGGCACGACAACTAAAGTTGGGCGAGTTATGGGAATGTCGGTTCGCAAGGTCGGATTTGAAGTAAGGCCAAACGTCGATGGTAAGTACACAGTTAACCTAAAGCGTGCAGGAAAAACCGTTGACACTTTGCCTTTAACTCTTCGAGTTCGGGACAAGCAAACCAGCCATAAGCGCACATTCGTTAGTCAAATCGATGGAAGCATTCAGTATTACGGAGTCCAGCCTAGCTTAAAAGACGCCCCTGGACAAGCGTTGTTTCTCTCACTCCATGGAGCGTCGGTCGAAGGTATGGGTCAAGCTGAATCCTTTAGTCAGAAGTCTTGGGGCTATGTCGTTAGCCCAACTAACCGCCGCCCTTACGGATTTGATTGGGAAGACATAGGTCGACTTGATGCCCTCGAAGTTCTGGAATTAGCCAAGAAACGGTACCAAACTGATCCGGCTCAAACCTATCTGACTGGACACTCGATGGGTGGACACGGAACATACCACCTTGGCGTGCTTTACCCCGACAAGTTTGCCGCCATCGCGCCATGCTCCGGATGGGCTTCGTTCTTCTCCTACGCTGGAGGTGCGACTTATCCTGATACTCCGGTAGGAAACGCATTTAAGCGAGCGATGGGAGCGAGTGACACGGTTGCAATGAAGACCAATTTCCTCAACCGACCAATATTCATCATGCA
>JAYUOQ010000472.1:0-7190 GCA_043760685.1 Armatimonadota bacterium
GGGGCTTTGTTTTGTCTTACTTTCCGTGATATGTGCTTGGTATTTTGCTTTACCGAGCAGGAACATCATGGGTGTAATGAGCGCGCTACCCGTCTATCAACTCCCCATTGAAGAAGTGCAGAGCCCCGAGGTTATTTACCTCGTAGTTCCGCCAAGCGTGCCCGTTGCTCCGCCAACACTGAGGCCGTACTCGGTCATCGAACGGCTATCGTTGGCGGTTTACAATTTTCAAGTTAAGTCCAGAGCCAAGTCGGATAAAGCGCATGCCTTAGCGTTTGCTTTGTCCTTTACTCTCATCGTTGGATTCTGGGCTTACAATGTTAAGTCTGCGTTTGGAATTAACATTTTTCCTAACCAGCATATCGAAAGCTTTGTTCCGGTCACCGGTTGGCAGCGCTAGGCCCGATGAAGACTGGGCACTGACTTTTTTAGGGGTGTGCGTGCTCAGTGGCGACGATGAGGATGTCGACGGTTTTCAATTGTTTTGCGAGGTCGAGCATGAGGGAGCCTTTAAGGAATTCTTGAATTTTGGTTCGATCGCTGTGCCCGATGATGATTTGGGTCACGTTGTTATCTTGAACGTATTTGATGATTGCATCGGCAGTTTCGCCTCGCAAGGTCTCGGTGGGAATTCCGAGTCTTTCACACAGTTTGAAGTCGTCTTCGAGGATGCGTTTTGACGTATCGGGAAGTTTGAGCTCTTCAACGTATACGGCTTTGGCTTCGCCTTGCATTTTTTGCGCGATGCGCCAGCCTCGGCGAATGACCTTGAGCGATGACTTGGTTGGGGATATGCAGATGAGGACGCGGTCGGTGGTCTGCCATGGACGCGCGATACGTTGTTGCTTTCGCCAGGCTGTGAGGTCTTCGTCGACTCGGTGAGCGACTTCGCGCATAGCAATTTCGCGCAGCGCGTTGAGGACGAGTTCGCTGTAATAACCGGCGAGACCAGCTTCAATTTTGTCTTCGGGAATGATTTCGCCGCGCTTGATACGGTTGCGGAGAGCTTGCGGAGTTAAGTCAACCAGTTCGACTTCTTCGGCTTGGTGGAACAAACGATCGGGCACTGAGTCGAGTACTTCCTTGTTGGTGATCTCGAAGATATCGTCTTTGAGGCTGTCGAGACTCTCGACGTTCATCGTAGCAATGACGTTAATGCCCGCCTGCATGAGTTCTTCAGCGTCCTGCCAGCGGTAGGCGTGCGAAGAGCCAGGAACGTTGACGTGGCCCAGGTTATCGATTAAGACGGTGTGAGGGTTCCGCTCGATGATGCCGGGAATGTTGATCTCGCTGCTGGTTTTGCCGCCGTACTCAAAGGTGAGCGGTTGGACAAAGTCTATACCGGTGGAAAGGTCGGCATTGACGATGAGCCGATCGCCTTCGGAAAGGATTGCCATCACGCAGTCTTCGCCTCGCAGTTTGCGCCTTCTCGCTTCTTCGACCATGACTTTTGCTTTGCCCACACCAGGAGCGTAGCCAAGAAAGATTTTTATTTTGCCAGGCATGTTACGTTGCTACCGCCACACTAACCATCGAGTCAATCCAGCTTTGGACTTCTTTGGTTAAGTTGTCAATGACAATGGTTCCGGACGGTGGGACGCCATTGTTGTCTCGCAGTGCAGCCGAGACGGTTTCTTCGCAAATTGCTTCGAAAAATCGTCCGCCACACGGAACGTCTTCACTATCGATGTACGCCTTGACCAGCTCTTGAATGAAGGCGGGCATGACGACCATCAGGTCTTGGACGCCGGTTTGGGTGGTGATTTCGAAATTGCAGTTGATGTCGCCGAATTGCTCGTCGATCTCTTTGCTCTTGAGTTCGAAAGACGAACCGTTGATGCTTTGGTGGCTGAACTCTCGGCAGACGGCGGTGACGGGCGACTGTTTGATGTCTCGCTCGATGACTGAGCGCACAGCATCTCGGAGGCACTCGGGAGTGAATGGCTTGCGAAGGAAGTCCATCGCGCCTTTGTTGAGGGCTTCGAGGGCGGTATCGATTCCGCCGAAGTCGGAGATGATGAGCACTTTTGCGGAAGGGTCTCGCTTGAGGATTTCGCCTTCGAGTTCGATGCCGGTCATGCCAGGCATTTTGAAGTCGGTGATGACGAGATCTGTGCTACCGCCGGTTCCGTATAGCTCAAGGGCTTGTCGTCCGCTGGTTGCAGTTGTGACGGAGTAGCCTGCGTTTGCAAGAACTAACTCCATCATCTTTAGAATTGTGGATTCATCGTCAACGATGAGTATATTGGAGCTCAATAATCCTCCGAACCTAGACCAGTCATTTGTTTCTTCCTCGTATTACTACGTTTGGGTTTCGCAAAAGGGTTTGGTCCCAACAGGTAATTATGAAGTATGTTGGTCGAAATTGTTTCCATTGGATTACTAGAATTGGGAATTTAGTCGGGGGGCAGGGCTTAGAGATCAAAGATCAAAGATCAAAGATCATGGCTCAAAACTGACGTGTGCTGCTTTACGCATTAAAGCTGACGGTGAACGCGAAGCGTGATATTATAGGTTTGTTATGTCAAAAGATAAAGCGCATACTTGCCACAAATCTGACCTGTTGGAACTGAGATGGGACCCAGAGTCTGAATCCCGCCACAAACAGTTCAAGGGTACCCACGAGACGTGTATGACTGGACCACTTGATTATTCTACTGGTCGAGGAATTCATATCAATATTCTTCCTGTTATTCGTGCAAAAAATGTTTCTATGAATTTCAAAATTTGGTCGAAAGACAAGAAGGCTCCCCTATTTCAAATTTACGGTTTCGACGTTCAAATTGTTGGTGGCGTAACCCAAATCACGGTTAATGCTGTAGAACTTCAACCATCAATTGGCACTGATGTTATCTATTTCATGGATTACGACATTAAGTTCAAGAATTAGCTGGATTTTGGGTTTGGAATCAGTGCAAGTGCACAGATCTTAAGGAGAAGGTCAAAGAGCGGCGTACAAAATCTATTGCAAAGTGCAGAGGGCTAGAACGTTAGCAATTCGGGTAGGTCATTGATTCTTGCGACAGTAGTTTTGGGTGAGACGAGATAGACTAGGACTGTGAGACCGTTACGGATTGTCGTTTTGATTTTTTGCTCGCTATTGGTTATTGCGGGTGGGGCGTTTGCGTACATGGCCTCGATTCGGGGGAAGGCTTTTGTTGGGGCGGACTTGGGTCAGCCGCGGCATCCGGTTACGGCTGAGATGGAAGCGGGCGTGGTGAAGCTGAATCGGAAAGTAGGGAAGTTTTTTAAGTTGCCGGATACATCGGGCAAGCCGGTTCCGATTGGTGGGCAGGGTCCGAAGCCGCAGTTTGTGTATTTTGTAAAGAAAGGTTGTCCGTGTAGTTTTGACGCGGAGCCGATTATTCAGGGGCTCTATAAGCATTTTGGTGGTCGGGTGGAGTTTATTGCGGTGACGGACGCGAAGATGGAGGATGCGAAGCATTGGGTGACGGACATGACGGTTCCTTATCCGGTGGTTCCGAACCCGAAGGTTGAGGTTATGCAGGCGTACGGGGCTCCCGCGTCGGTTTATAGCACGTTGATGGACGCGAACGGGATGATTGTGAAGCGCTGGGCCGGGTACTCGGTCGACTACCTGAGCCAGATGAACACGGAGATGGCTCGGTTGTTGGGTGAGCCGGTGAAGCCGTTTGATCCGACATATACGCCGAAGGTTCGGACGAGTGGATGTTCGTTTGAGGGCTATAAGGCGCCAGAATCGAAGTAGTAGTGGGTGGAATTGGCCCGGACGAAGGGACTCGAACCCCCAACCCTCAGTTCCGAAGACTGATGCTCTATCCATTGAGCTACGTCCGGGCGAGATAGAGATAATACCTGAAATGTCAGAGGTCAGGGAACAGGGCTCAGAGAACAGGGCTCAAAGATTAGAGATCAGGGGGATTTTTTGCTGGTTGGATTACCAGAGTGTGGATTGATCCCTAAAGAAGTCGGTCAGTTTTCCGATATTGAACTATACGGAGAACATGGATATGCAAACACTAATACAACCAATTTTGGGACTGGACAACGAGTTTCCGTCCAGCGTGTTTGTGTTGAATCATGTTGCCAGCAAACGGTATGGCTGTTATTGCCACCAGAACGTCCATGGGCTTGCTTGTTTTAGCACCGAGGCTGGAGCAGCTGGATTTGGTCAGTTTATTGACCTTGACGGGCTGAAGATTGTCGAATTGACTTTTGATGAAGCTCGGGACGTTGCGAAGGATCGTCCGATGCCGGTTACCGCCATTATGTTGCTCGATAATATGAGCGATCCCAAAATTCACTTCATACGCTAGTTGCATAATATGCATTTGATTGTGCATAATTATGCATAAATGCAGAGTCAGAACCCTCGTCACGAGTTTTTGCTTACGCTTATTGCGACTGGAGCTTTTTCGGCGCAAGAGGATGTTGTCGCCAAGATGGTTGAGAGTGGGTTTGATGTCACTCAGTCATCGATTAGTCGGGATTTTCGCTTCCTTGGGATTTCGAAGATTGGCGGATTTTATCGGGTTGCGGGGCGTTTGGATCGCGTTCGCCTGAGCCATTTTATTCAATCGATTTCACCTGCGGGGCCAAACATGCTGGTGGTGAAAACGGATAGTGGCGGTGCGGCTCCGGTTGCCGAGGCTGTTGATCATGCGCTGTTGGCTGGGATAGTTGGGACAATTGCCGGGGACAATACAATTTTTATTGCGACTGAGAATTCGGAAATGTTTGAACCTATTAAGCAGTTCCTGGGGAATATATGATCCGCGTTACGGTCGATAAGATCGGATCGGTTTCGAAGAATGTGCCTTTGCGGAAGGAGATTCGGGTTTCTTCGACGATTGTCGCACAGGAAGGGTATTTGGTTTGTGGTCGGGTGATTGGTCAGAAAACCAGCTACAACACGCTTGAGGGGTGCGACGGGCGGATGGTTTCGCTGCATGATGGCGATATTATTGTCGGTGCGCTTGGGCATCGGAATGCGCTGCATGGGTATTCGGGCGTGGTTCCGGAGACGGTGGCAGTTGGAGATATTTTGAATGTTTTGAACCTGGGCGGGGTGATTGGGAAGTGCACTTCGGCGAATCCTCAGATTGGGGCTCCGTTTGGAATTGAGATTTTGGGTTCGGTATTGGTTTTTCCGGAAATGGCGCAGAGGAAGGGGATTGCCGCTCATATTGGGATGAACTCGATTAATCCGATCGGGACTTTGGAGGATGCGAAGAAGACTCCGATTATCATCATCGCGGGTACGTGTATGAATTCGGGAAAGACATTTGCGGCTTGCGAGATTATTCGGCACTTTCATACGAAGGGGCTGAAGGTTGCGGGATGCAAATTGAGCGGGGTTTCGTTGCTTCGGGACACGCTGAACATGATGGATCACGGGGCTGAATATACGTCTTCGTTTAATGATGCGGGGATTGTGACTACGAATGAGGCGAACTCGAATGCGGGAGCGCGTAAGTCGTTGCAGGTGCTGTTGGAGACGGATGCTCAGGTGATTGTGGCTGAACTTGGGGATGGGATTATGGGGACTTATGGGGTTCAGAATATCTTGTCAGATAAGGCGGTTCAAGCTAGGACGAAGGCGATTGTTTTGTGTGCTAATGACCCAGTTGGGGCTTGGGGTGGGCAGAACTTTTTACGCGAACAGTTCGGGATTTTGTCGGATGTTGTGAGTGGTCCGGTGACCGATCATGATGCAGGGTCGAATTTTGTGAAGGAGAAGGTTGGGATTCCGGGGATTAATGCTCGGTCGCACGGGGTTGCTCTGGCGGAATTCTTGCTTGGGAAGGTGGGACTTTGAAGATTGGAGTTGCGATTCTGGGTGGAACTGGGTTTGGTGCGGGTGAACTGCTTCGGTTGTTTGCCGGTCACCCAAATGTTGAAATTGTGGTTGTGACGTCACGTTCGAATGACGGAAAGCATGTGTCTTCCGTTCATCCCCATTTGGCCAGTGTTTGCGATTTGAAGTTCCAGTCATCATTGCAAGCGGACATGTTTAAAGGATTTGGCGATGTTTGCATTATTTCGGCACTCCCGCATGGTGCTAGTGCGGCAAGCATAAAGGAAATCATTGAGATTTTGCCGAGTTCCAAGATTATTGACTTGAGTGGAGATTTGAGGATCAAGGACTTTGAGGTTCATCGAAAGCATTACGATCAGACTTTTGAATATCGAAGTTTGAGGTCATCAGCGGTTTATGGGTCACCGGAAGTGTTTCGTGACCAGATTCGATTGGCTTCTTTAGTCGCAAATCCTGGTTGTTTGGCGACGGCGGCGAATCTTTCGCTTTTGCCTTTTGTGAGCCATCCGATTCGGTCTGTTCACTTGCACTTGGCTACTGGATCTTCTGGAGCTGGAAAGGACCCCAGGGCGACGACTCATCATCCGGTTAGGCATGCAAATTTTAGTGCTTATAAGGTGCTTGAGCATCAGCACGTTCCTGAAGTGATTCAATGTCTGAATAAAGCGGGTGGTACTTTCGAGTCGATACCATTTGTAGCCCATAGCTTGCCAATTAGTCGAGGCATTCTCTGTTCGGCGTTTATTGATATGGATATGGAGTTTGGGCAGGAAGAAGTTGAAGCTATGTTAAAGGTGCGATACCGAAAACATCCGTTTATTCGTTTTAAGGGTTCAACTCCGGCAGAAATTGTAAACGTTGTTGGGTCGAATTTTTGTGATATTTCAGTCACGGTGAAGGATAAGCAAATTGTGGTGCACGCGGCAATTGACAATTTGGTCAAGGGAATGGCGGGACAAGCAATTCAGAATATGAACTTGATGTTTGGATTGGCGGAGACGGCCGGGCTTTGGTTCGGAGGATTGAGGCCAGTTTGAGCGAGTTTTTGCTAAAGACTTTCGAAACGCTTCCGTTTTCGATTGAGCGGGGTGAAGGCGTTTATGTCTTCGATGAAGCCGGAAATCGATACTTGGACTTGTACGGTGGGCATGCGGTTGCATTGATGGGGCATTGTCCGAAGCCGATCATTCGAGCGATCGAGGAGCAGTCAAAGAATCTGTTCTTTTATTCGAATGTTGCGGAAACATCGATTCGGAGTGAGGCTGCTGATGCGCTGGCTTCGATCGTTCATCCTCGCTTAAGGAACTTCTTCTTCTGCAACTCGGGGGCTGAGGCGAACGAGAATGCTTTGAAACTAGCCATTCGGATGACGGGACGGGAGTTGGTCGCT
>JAYUOQ010000473.1:0-2807 GCA_043760685.1 Armatimonadota bacterium
GCATACTTCTTGGGAAGGCGATTGGCGTGCAGTTGGCTCGAAGGGAACCGCAAAATGGGACGGTCACGGTCATATTGTTGCGGAAGTCGTGGCAGGCGACGAGGGCTTTCATCGCCCAGTCGACAAGATATCAGAAACTCGCCATGATATCCCGGAAGGCATCGATGGTAGTCTTCGAGACTTTTTGAATGCGCTGAAAACCGGCGAAACACCGCAAGGCGAATGTCACGATAACATCAAGAGCCTGGCGATGGTTTTTGGCGCGATCGAGAGTGCAAAAAGCAGTACCAAGGTCTTATTAAAGGACTTATAATGAAAATCAGGTGGATACGACCAAACGACAGAGAATAATCACGTTTATCTTGCTTATCGCAATGTTCTTAGTTTGCGGGGTCATGGGATTTTCTGCATCAGCCAAACCATCGCCCGTAATTAGGACACTCGAATTGATGGCGGTTGTAGGTGTTTTCGGGTTTCTGTTGTACCGAATTGATCCGAAGCCAGAAAGTTCTTTCTTGTTGCTGCGGAAGACTGATGTCTTGGTTTTCGCTACTTTGTTTGTGGGAGGGTTGACCTGTGCGTTCGTAGCAACCGAGCAATGGCATACAGTTAAAGTCTTGGAATTTGTTCTACTCCTCTTTTCATCTGTATTTTTCGCTCGGCTCATAAGCAGAATTGCTAGTTCCAAACTTCAGTCATTTTGTCAGTTTGTACTTTTAAGTTCAGGAATGATCATCATGAACCAAATTCTTAGGGAGAAACTCGAGTGGCACACGGTCCTGTCTAATGTGATCCTCTATCCTTTGTTTCTTAATATTGCTAAACGAGATCGTTCGAAAGATGAGATTTCGTACATTGAACAACAGTATTTGAATCGAAATGTCCCCGGTGGCGAAAGGCTGGGAAATTCAAAAGGTGGTGGTTAATTGAAGCATAAATTCGTAATTTGTGCAACAATAACCCTCTTCTTGATCGGATTATTGGCATTAATCTTATCGAGCGCAAATCCTGCTCTCAGTTGGGGCAGCAAGATAGGATTGATTGTTGCCGCCGGTATAGCTGGATCGGCTCTTGCTTTTTCATATAGGTTCAAGAATGTTTCCATTCAAACCCTTTTGATGTGGATCGGAAGATTTGGTGTTTGGTTGTTTTTTAGCTATTTTAGGCATCTGGAGTGGGACTGGGTTTTCTCCGCAATGTTGGCTACAGTATTCTTGCCATTGGACTGGTGGCGTATTTACCAGCGCAACCAGCTGAAACTGGACAAGCTCAATTCCCAAAACCTCCCGCCAATGAACTTCGATCTGAAGTGATGGTCAAACCTGAACTATGCTTCGCACCCTCCGATCCCGAGTATCATATCTTCAGAACTCACCATGAACTCAACACGATTTTTAGCCATCGGTGGCATGCTCCTCATCACTTCGGCTGTATTTGCCCAATCTGTAGCCGATTGGCAGAAGAAGTTAGATTCCTATACGGCTGCATACAAGCGTAAGGATACAAAAGCAATGACTGCATTTGTAAAGGCAAACTTCGGACCAGATTTCCGATTTATTCCTCTTAAAGGTGGGCCAATAAATGCCGACCAATGGCTTGCCAAAGAGATTGCCCAGGCAACCATGGCAGAAAAGACGACCGTATTTGACATGAAGGTTCAAGCCGCTCAAAATTCAAATGTTTATGCCACCGCCTTAACTTCAAATCGCCTTACTGCGCAAACGAAGATGGAGCCAAATGGAAAAGTTGGAGTCTACGATTTTGCCTACAAAGGGACGGTTCAAGCTGACCTTAAGAACGGAAAAGTAGTTATCCATTACATTCGAGTGATCTCAGGAAAAAAGACATTCGACGGCAAGGTTCTTCCTAAATAAAGATTCAAATTTGAAAGGCTCCTTCTAACTGAAGGAGCCTTTTTTATGTCTAAGAAATTCTGGGTTTGCGGTATCGTCATTTTAACAACGTCCTTATCGAAGGCGAAACGGGAGACTAGAATGAAAATTACGAAGCTTATATTTCTCAGTGCGACAATACTTATCGGCGCTTCGGCCCATGCCGATCTCAAGTCCGATTGGCAAAAGACACTCGACAAATACGTTGCCCTCAATTTGAAAAGAGACATTAAGGGCTTTGATGCGATGGTTATGGCAACCTTTACTCCGGATTTCAAATTCACAAGTAAATCTGGTCAATCAATGAATCGGCAGCAATGGATTGATCAGTCGCACGAAGAAATGAAAATGACGGGGAAGGTCACCAAAGTTGTTTTTCATGCTGATAGCATCAAGATGATGGAGAAAGACAAGGCTCTTTGCAAGGTGTCCATTGTCTTCGAAGGAATGGTACAAATGGACCCGAAATCGAAGCCGGCGACCATGAAATCGACTGCAAAAACCGATCAAGTGATCGTGAAAAAAGACGGCAAATGGTGGCTTCAGTCTATGAAGAATACTGAAGAAGCAATGACGCTAAATGGCAAGCCATTTAAGGGTTAATCTGTTTCGGTTGGACTCATTTTGCGGGCCGCGTATCCTAAAATGAGGAATACAAGGCTCGTTGCGTGGGCAGTTACCGGAAGCATCGAACTTGGCACCAAGGCGGACCATAAAGATTGTAATTCGACCGATGAGTCTGGCGCGAAGTAATAGTAGTGATATCTTCGTGGCATGTCGCTTGACGAAAGATAGGGAATGTACCTTTGCAGTTCTCCGAAGATCTCAAACAGAACTGGCAACATTAGGCCGAAGCCAAGGATAAGCAGAGCCCTTGGGCGTCTCGCTTGAAGAAATTGAAAACCTCGGACAACA
>JAYUOQ010000474.1:0-2804 GCA_043760685.1 Armatimonadota bacterium
TGTTGAGGTCGGCTGGTGCTTTAATCCAGCCATCGTCTGGCCATGGGAACGCTTCTTCACCACGAATCACCATTCCGATATGATCGTTGACCATGTTGACTTCGAAAACGATGTCAGCGACGGTTCTGACTTTTGGACCGAAGCTCTTGGTGAACGCTTCTTCTGGGAGGGCTTGAAGGTCTTGGAGGAAGATATTGCAGGCTCCTTTGAGTCCCTTGGTGGTTGAAGTGGCGATTTCCATTTTGAGTGGATTCTACCTACGCCAGCTATTTGAACATTACCGACTGCAATCGGTCAGACATTGTCATGGCGCGCTCCATAAACAGCTCAACTACTTTGCGGTTTGGAGCAGTTTCGTTGAGAGTTTCTTCGAAAAGGCTAAGCCAGGTTTGAAAGTGTTGCGGTTTGGCTTCTTTCACTCCAAGGTGCACCTGCATGGGCTTTCCGCCATATGCTCCAGTTCGTAGCATCACGGAGCCCCAAAAGGTCTTCATTTTTGCCAAGTGAGGTTCCCATTGATCGCCGATTCGGGAACCAAAAATCGGCCCAAGGTCTGGGTTGGCGCGGACTTTGGTGTAGAAGGTATCGACCAAAGTTGAGATGTACTCTTCGTTTATTCCGAGCGCTCGAACCTCATCTTGGAGACCGAGGCGTACCTGCTGGGCAAGGTTAAAGGCATCGAGAGGATTCATCCTTTCAGGTCCTTTGGTTAGTTCAAACTTCTCTTGACCTTTCTTGCTCATATACTCATTTTTAATCTACTCTGCATTTGGTCGGCTATTGGGTGATGGCAGTGATTTTTACTACAAAAGTACTTAAGCGGTACACTGTATTTGTTGTTGCCGAAAAGACTCGGCACTCTCGCCAGAGATGTTTGCGAACTTCAATCATGAAGTCTCACGCTAAGCATCCATTCATTGTTCACGCGATTGGCTTTTATGTGCTCCGGTAAAGGAGCGTTGGGTTGCATGGTTGTGGGTTCAGATTGTGGGAAAGCAACCAAAACACGACATGCCAAAAAAGAACAATTCCGGCTCTGATCAGCCGAAGAAACAATCAAACTTTGCCCCAGGATTCAAGCCAAAAAAGGCTTGGACTCCTCGCGGACCCAAATCGGGCAGCGGGAAGAAGGGCGGTAGCCAAGACCAACGATTTGTGAAGCCGGTTCAACCAGAACCAACTGTTGTTGAAGACACGACCTTTGCTGAACTTGGTTTGATGCCGAGTACTTTGAAGGCGATAACTGACCTTGGATTTGAAGTCCCTACCCCGATTCAGGCATTGGGAATTCCCGTTTTGCTTACCGGTTGTGATTTCATCGGATTGGCTCAGACGGGAACCGGAAAAACGGCGGCGTTTGGTCTTCCTCTTATCGAGAAGATGGATCCTTCGGACAATACGACTCAGGCTCTGATCCTAGCTCCAACTCGTGAGCTTGCAATTCAGGTTGCCAAGGGGCTCCATGACTTTGCCAAGTACGGCGGACTCAAGGTTGTTCCGGTTTACGGCGGACAGCCGATTGATCGTCAATTTCGGGCTTTACGATCTGGTGCTCATATTGTGGTTGGCACTCCTGGTCGCGTACTTGATCACCTCCGGCGGGGTTCTTTGCGCCTTGACGGCGTAAAGTTCTGTGTCCTTGATGAAGCCGACGAAATGATGGCAATGGGATTCACCGAAGACATGGAAGCAATTCTATCTGAGCTACCAGAGAGTCGTCAGTTGGCGTTCTTCTCGGCTACGATGGCACCACGAGTCTTGTCGATCACCAGCAAATATCTACGCAATCCCCAACGGATTGAGATTGTTGCCAAGCAGCGAACGCTTGAAACGACGAACCAAACCTATTACGAGGTAGCGCCGGGTAAGAAGCCGGAAGCCTTGGCTAGGGTTCTTGACATGGAGACTCCAGGTTCTACCATTGTTTTTTGTCGCACCCGGCTTGAAACGGCTGAACTTAGCGACTCGTTGCAACTTCGAGGTTACAATGCTGAGCCGATCCATGGCGATATGAGTCAACAGGAGCGAGAGAGAGTGCTTCGCCGCTTCCGAGATGGATTAGCCGACTTGCTCGTCGCTACTGACGTAGCCGCCCGTGGTCTTGATATTGATAGTGTCACTCACGTCATCAACTACGACGTTCCGTTTGACGCTGAGCAGTATATTCACCGAATTGGTCGAACTGGCCGAGCAGGCAGAACTGGTGACGCCATCACGTTGGTCTATCATCGTGAGCGACGTCAGCTTGCGAACATTGAGCGAATGATTGGCTCTCGAATTGAGGCGGCCAGAATTCCGACGGTTGCCGACATTGCTTCTCGTCGACAAGAGGCGTTTGTCGAATCTCTCCGTGAAGTCTTGGCGACCGGAGAGTTTGAAAATATGCTTCCAGCCGTTAGTGAACTTTCGGAGCAATATGATGCACTTGAAGTCGCGGCTGCCGCGATGCAGATGCTTTGGAAGGAGCGACATCAGAGCGAGCATCAGGACGCCGAACAAGAGTCTTTTGCCGATTTTGAGCAACCAGAGACTGGAATGGTTCGAATCTTCATCGGGATGGGAAGACAAGATGGTCTTCGACCCGGCGACTGGGTTGGTGCTATCGCGGGAGAGTCAGGACTTGCTGCCAGGCAGATTGGGGTTATTGACCTCCTTGATCGGACTGCATTCGTAGAGGTTCCCGCTTCGGAAGGTAAACGGGTTGTCGAAGCATTGAGCAATACGACTATTCGCAATCGAAAGGTTAAGGTTCAGCTTGCTCAGCCGGCATTTGGTGGTGACCAAGAAACTCGTCGAGAGTATCG
>JAYUOQ010000475.1:0-7179 GCA_043760685.1 Armatimonadota bacterium
ATACATTTTCTCATGAAATGGGGCATACGTTAAATCTTCCTCACTGGGATAATGCTCATGGTACTGGTGGCACTTCGCCGAACCATCTTATGGCAAGTGGCGGAATTCGAAACATCCCACAATCGCTTGGGAATGTCGCCCCAGATGGCAATAAGTGGGATCTATTGGAAGCAAGCGAAATTGCAACAATCCGGTCAAGTAAGTTTGCCCGATCTCCAGTGCCAGAACCTGCGTCCTTTATGGTACTTGGACTCGGAGCAGTCACACTGATTCGACGCAGAAGAAAGTCATCCTGAACTTTCTATTTGTTGAGGTCAACGCCTTTTACACTCCGATTCAGTCTTCAAACATGGATCGGAGAATAACGCCAAAAGAGGAGAGGAAATTTCAGTCACCAAACGGGAAGATTGTCCTGGTGGTTGCCACTTTAGATCATTGGAAGACTCGCGAGCCCATCGCTTCTTTGTTCGAAGGAAAAAAGGAACTTTGGAAGATGAAGTTGCCCCATTCTCATGGTCCAAGAGCAGTATCTGTTACTAATTCCGGAGTTGTCGTCTTCTTCGACGAGTGGATCAATATCGCATCAGATCATGCCGTTTCAGTCATCTCAAAAAGTGGCAGAAAGAACCAGGTGTGGAGCTATAAAGACGTGCAAACAATCCTTGAGGTAACCAATGCGAAGCTCACTTCGACAGCGAAATTTGGACCGTGGATGAGTAGCATGCCGTGGGTATCTGGAGATCTGGTTCAGATCCAAGCGGCTGGGATGATCTTGACCGTTGATACCAAGACTAATCGGATTTCTAAGTAGAAGTTAAGGACTTAAGTACCTGGAATTGAATTTTTTGGCTTTCCGAAGCATTATATTTTGCAACCCAATGATGCGGATGAAACAATCGAGGGCGTATTGACTCTGGGGTTGGCAAATGGTGCCACCTGCTAACCTATGGAAGGGGCTTTATCGGCGTAAACTGACCTACGAAGCCGCCGCCTTCTGATGCGAGTTTCACCGAAATGATGTCATCCCTTTTATGTTCTGCAGTTATAGTATTCAGTTTATTTGGGTCACGTTCGGTCTCAGGCGAGTCTTTCCAAAGCTTCGCGGAGTAAGACCCGTTGCCAAGAAAAGAGAGGGGAAGCGATAGCGAATTGAATTTCTTAGAGGCCATTGCTCCCACATACCATGTCTTGCCTTTTCTTCTGGCGGTGACAATATAGGAGCCAATTTCGGAGGCAAGAATCCGAGTTTCATCCCACCATGTTGGGACAAGTTTTAGAAAGTCAAACCCCGGTTGGTTAGCATAGGCATCAGGATAGTCGGCAACCATTGGGTTAGGGTTGTCGAAACAAACGTAGGATGCCAACATATTGCATCGACTTCCCAACACATTTGGTCCTACAAAGTGAGCCGCGAAATTCTGTGGCTTGACTGCGCGGAAACCGCCCGAGTGATAGTCCATCGGTCCGGCTAACATCCTCGTAAATAGTAGGTTCAAAGTGTGCTCCGGATTAACTCGATTTCCCCATTTGTATACTTCTAGATTGAGCGAAGCTTCATTGTTCATGAGGTTCGGGAATGTTCTTTCGAGTCCGGTCGGCTTCCAAATTCCGTGAAAATGGATGAGGATATGGTGCTTGGCTGCTGCCTTTAGGATTGCTTCGGCGTGTTCGACCGATTCTTGGTCATCGTGATCGAAAAAGTCCACCATCATACCCTTCCAACCCATTTTCTCGAAAGCAGCGAAAGCTTCCTCGACTCTTCCACGCAAAGCGGCTTGGTGAACCCAGGTCCAAAGCCGGACTCCTTTCGAATCGGCATACTTGCGAATTGATGCCAAGTCAAGTTCGGGGCGGACCCTGGTTACGTCGGTATCCGGTCCTGGAGAGACGCCTTGCTTGGTTTGGAAATACCAAGGGGTTGTAGTATTGTCGGCGATGGTTGAATGGTAGGGAATTCCGTTCGCTGCGCAGAAGTCGATGTAGGTTTTTTGGGCTTCGAGGCTGAAAATCGGTGGTTCATCTTTTCCGTCTTTGACAACGTTTCCGTTCCACCAGGGCCATGTCATTTTTCCGGGCTTAATCCAGCTAGTGTCGCCGGTCTCATTAGGTTTGTTTAAGCAGTGTAGGACATTTGACTCCAGCAAAGAACCAGCACTTTTTCCAACCAACACAACTCGCCAAGGCGTTTCGAAAGGCAGCTCTCGAACAACCTTGGTTCCGTCAGGACGAGGGGTGAGTTTGCATGTCAAAGTGTTTTCATTGGCTGACCTCATGAGCGCCATACCGGCGTATTGCCGTAAAGCAGCCTCGGTGATGGCGACGTGGGTGCCATCTGGGTAGACAAAGGTGGCGGGCATGTCTAGCAATGTGTCAGGCTTAACATTGCTTAAAAGCTCGATGTCCACGGGATGTTCATGGGAAGTGGTGTAGTTCTCTAGGTATTGGACAAATGACTTTGGGTTGCCGGTTAACTGAAAGGAGGTTCCTTCGTCGGCAATTACGGCTTTCCTTTCTTTTTTTTGCCCGGTTAATTCGTATCGGAAGGCAATGGCGTCGTTGTAACATCGGAAAACTGCCGTAACCGGTTGTTTTCCTGGAGCCACAAGATCAAGTTTTAATTCTTGATAGTTGTCCTTTGCGAAATCGACTTTACCAAATAGTACGCGAATCTGGTTGTGGTGAGAACTCTTGGTTACTTTTGCGAGCTGCGCTCCGCTCAAAACATCGCCTTGTCCGACGAGATCAAGGCTTAATGCACAAGACGACAATATCTGCCTTCCCTCGAAGGAAGCAGACCAATTCGGAAGCTCATTTAACTTGCCTGCAGGCAAATTGATGTCGAGCTTAATTTCACCATTTGGCGATAACAACGACGATATCGGAGTTGCCAAAGCAGAAACCGAGACGCCAAATGCCAAGACAAGAAGCGAGGTGCGGAAAGGAAGTTTTTTCATTTCGTCGGTACGGCTATTCTACAACTTAGTTAGTATTCAAGCTTCCAAATCCAGTCCGGGACCCTGATTTCGCCTTTTGGCGTGTCATAGGGCGGATAGTAGGGCTTGATGTCGATGACCGGGGTGCCGTCGATCGCATCAAGTCCTCGGATACGAAGGGTTGTTCCTTCAATAGAAATTAGTTCGACCACTGTCAACCCGACCGGGTTGGGACGTTGAGGTCAGCGGCAAGCGAACATGCCAACTACGGGGACTTCGTGGTTGCCTTGGGGTCTTGTAGTTGAAATGATATCGGTCATCTCACTGAGCCAATAGATGATGTGGAGGTGGGAATATTCTAGGATACCGTCTAGGTACTCAGCAAACTCTGGGTTCAACTGAATCAGGCTATCCGTTGCTGTAAACCCGCCAGTTTGCTGTTCGGACACCGGGGAGCGAATCGTACCGATTGAGTTGATTTGAATTTGTTTGGTCATAGCCGTATTCTACTGGTGTTGAGATATCATGAACTTACGAAATGAAAATACTGACCGCATACATGGTGTTGTTGCTCAGCCCAATTGGGTTGGCTCAAGACCAAAAGCCGCCGCTACAAGTACCCACGTGAACTGGCTGACCCGGTGAAGGGGGCTTCCTCAGTTCGGGGGAGTTAAATTATAAGTGGACTTGGAGTGGTCGATTTGTTGATGTTAGAGTGCCGAGAGCAAAGTGGCGCACAACTCTGACCCAACGCTTTACGCCTCGATTACAAGCTGGATTCGAGTGGAATCCCAATGCTCAAGAGGTTAATTTGATCGGAAATTGGGTTGCCAGTCCAGAATCTGAAAGGACACCGATGGTCAACTTTGGTACGAGTAGCGACCGGATCGGGACTCCTGCGGGACCGCGTGCTTACTTCGTGACGTTTGCGAAAAGCATTCCGAGTGCGAAGCTTGGACCATACTTCTCGATCAACTATTCTGAGTTTGACAAGGGCTTCAATTTTCCATTTGGAACAAACTACCAAATTTCACCGGGGCTGACGACCATGTTCATGAATGATGGGAGGAAGTCTCACTTGCTGTTGACGTACACTAAAGATAATTGGAGCGTCACACCTATGTTGATCTGGATGAAGCGTCCAGGAATTAGCATCAGTTTTGGATTTTAGAACCATGAAAACTCTTCTATCACTTCTCGTTCTCTCAACATTGGCATTTGGCCAAGAAAAAGCAATCACAATCCCCAAAAAGGACTTGCCAAAGTTAGCTGAGTGTTTGATATGCAACACAAGCGGTACCCCGATGGGAATGGAAAAGCCCGTAGCTGGTGCGACTTATAAGGGAAAGAACTATTACTTCTGTAATTCAGCCGAGCTGCCCAAGTTTTTGAAGAGTCCGGAAGTGTATATTCCGCTCGAACTTCCGATGGTTCTGCCCGAGTTCAACCTTACTGACACGAGTGGCAAAGTTTGGGATAACGAGGCCTTTAAGGGAAAGCTTGTTTTGCTTGACTACTGGGCGACTTGGTGCAAGCCGTGCCTTGCCTTGAAGCCGAAGCTAGACACTATCCGTGACTCATACAAGGACAAAGGATTTGAGATTTTGTCGATCAGCACGGATGAGAAGCAAGCAACTTTGGACAAGTTTTTTGCCAAGGCAAAGTGGGATAATCCGGTTGCTCGAGACACCAACAAGACGTGGGCAGGATTGAAGGTCATCACGATTCCTGCTCTTTTCTTGGTGAAAGACGGAAAGGTTATTGCAGAATTTCGAGGAAATCCAGATTTGAAGGCAGTTGAAGCAGCGGTGAAGGCAAATCTCTAAATGACGAAATTTCTTTCGGTTTTGAGCTTTGTTTGGTTGCTTACTCTGGTTGTAGAAGCACAAGAAGCCCGCTGTCCGTTGTGAGCTGCAGGTGGTTATGCGTCCGGTTCGGATGCTAAGTATCAGTGGTTAATTAACACGGTTTATGCGCCGGGTTCTTTGACCAACGCGGAGACTTTCGTTTGGTATCGAGCGCATCCTAGGCTCCGCCTTGGTGTTGCGGAGTTGAGCAAGCAAGGGGCGTTTCGGTTTCTTGCCAGCGGTACGTTAGCCTTAGAATCTGAACACTCGCCTTCTGTAAATTTCAGTATTGGTGTTCAAGGAATTGGAACCGGAAATCCAGGCTATTCTTCCACTTTAGAGAAGAATTTTATGATAGGCGAAAATAACCTCAACCTCTACCTTGGTATCGGTTTTCGTAGCAATGAGAGCCATGGTCATGCAGTGGGTGGAGTTCGGTTTTCAATGGAAAGCGGAATTGGGTTTGGAATTCAAGATGATGGTCACCAACGCAGCCCGTTTTTGACGGTTAGCCATGATAAGTGGTTGGTTGGGCTTTACTATGTTGGATTCAAGAGTTCGGCCTATTTGGTCGGTTTCCGATTCTGAATCCGTAAGTAGGGGAAGATCGTTAGATCTTTCCCTTTTTTGACTGGTCAATATTAACCGCTGATTTCAAAGTAAGAAAACGACGAGCGGATCAGGGACGGACCACGGATTGATGATCATGTTAGAATAAAGCAGTGCCCTATGTCCGATGAACTATCACCCCCACAGGATTCGGATTCCCAGCCAAACACCAGTGCCTCGCGTGGTCGATACACAGTTGCACTTTCCGCATTTGCTTTGGCGGTTTTGGTCGTAGTCATTTTGCTTCATCCTAGTTGGTTACAAGCAATTCCGGCGGCCATGACCAGCGCTTACTATGGCCTTGGGCTGGTTCACTACATTAAGGAGATGACCAGTCAAGGGCATGCGCCGCATAGTGAGCCGAATATTAGTGCGCCAGCAAATTCTATCTCCAACAAGTGGCGCTCGATATGGCCCTTAGCCGCTGGTGTACTAGCGTCGTTTCTATTGCTAGGACTTGGCGGTGGTGGGCACAGCTCGGAAGTTAAAGATCACGAATTAAAGCCAGTCACGGAAGCTGCACCCAAGCGAGAATTGTTCGGGTTTGTGGTTCACGGAGTTAAAATTGAGGCTAGCACTTCGCTCAACAAACTTCAAAAGGAGCTTGGGCCGGAGGATTTGATTAATGAAGCGAGCGGCAAAAAGCTATACACCTGGCAATTCGCCACCCATGCAATATTAGAAGTCCTCATTGATGATAAGGGCGGCGTCCATCAGGCCCAAGCCTTTTTCAAGCCTGGCAAAGAAGGTTCTGGCGAAATTGATCCGGAGATTTACGCTAATTTCCCCGGGAATTCAAGGATGACGCTTGGAAAGTCCACCATGACTGAAGTACGAGAAACATACGGATTTTGGCGAGCAAGTGACGCAGATCCAAAGAATTATTCCTTGTCGGAACGGTATTTGTGGGGAGATGGTCAATGGAGCTATGGATGGTCGGCCATGTATGGCGGCAAGGATGAGAAAGGGCAAGGGATTTACTTGGCCACTTTTACCAATGTTGACAAGGCATTGAACTGGGAAACAGATTTTCCAAGCAAAAAGGTTCAGCTCATGAAGATGGAAATTGACGAGTGATCGGCCTTCATCCAGCATTGTTTCGACATTTGAATCGCCTGTGGTGTTACTCGAATTCAACCTCGTGGAAAAAAATTTGCAGGGCAATGTTGATACGAGGGAAATTGAAGCAGAACCCGAAAAAACGACCACTCTAAGCGAGCCTATTTGACGATCTGAATCAAAAAGGTGCTCCTTTTTCCCCGGCCAGACCGTCTTTTACAGTGTCTTTCTACCACCTTCAATTGAACCAGGGGAATTCACCCTGTGGAAAAGTACCAGGTAGACCGACAACTATATTTCGTGTCAGAATAGATACGTTTCGTCAATTTTTGTTTGTTTGAGGAAGATCAAATAAGCACCCGAATGCGTAGCCAAGCTAATAGGAGGTGACCCCGAATGCGCAACTACTCCCAAAAGGTGAGTATTACAATCTTGGGACTTTCAGTCGCGATGATCGCGAGTGCAGGACCCAAAAGAGAAGAAGTAACCGAGTCGGTTACTCAGACATCGGCAATAAAATCCGATGTTGTTTACGAATTCAATCGTTCGGTTGGACTCGGTCGTATCGTTAAAGCCAGTTCTGGAAAGGATGGTTCCATCACGAAGGTCTATAAAGTGACCAAGGTTGATGGGAAAGTCGTGAGCAAGGATCTTATCCGAGAGGAAAAGGTTCCAGCAGTCAACACGACCTATCACATCGGAAAAGGCGGATATCAGTCAAGCCGTGGAGC
>JAYUOQ010000476.1:0-7128 GCA_043760685.1 Armatimonadota bacterium
TTCCATAAGCCATTTTCCTGCCTTGCTTACCTGGCCACCGATTGCGATTATGTCTGGGGCGAACATGTTAATTGCGTTGGCCATTCCTACGCCAAGGAAGGTTCCAATCTCCCTGAAAATCTCTTGAGACACTGCATCTCCTTGGTCACAGGCTTCCGAAATCAATCGGGGAGTGATTTGACTGTAATCTCCCTCAATCAAGTCGTTCAATAAACTTTGTCGACCCCTCATGAGTTTGTATTGAGCTCGGCGAATGATTGCATCGCGTTGGCAATATGCCTCCAGAGTTCCGTAGGTCCCAGCGGTGCAGTCCAAACCATCCATATTGATGATCATGTGCCCAAGTTCGGCACCGCCATGGTTTCCGCCAACAACAATTAGTGGTCCACGGGCGTCACCAATAACCGAGTCTGGTGACAGGATGATTCCGCTACCGATTCCAGTACCAAGCGTGAACATCACAAATGCATTTGAATTTCCATTTCCTGTTCCAAATCGATATTCACCCAGTGCCGCCATGTTGGCGTCGTTGTCCATGAACAAAGGGAGGTCAATAAGTTTTGAAAGCGGTTCTCTGATGGGGACGTCTTTCCACGGCTCAAATACACCGTTGACTTCTTTACCGAAATTTGGGGACCAGCGGACGATGCCTTTTGTATGGTCTACGTGACCAGGGATAGCTAGACCAATTGCTTTCGGTGGGCTAGATGCAGACCCAACTGCTTGTTGAATGGTACTCGCGACAGATTCAATGACGGCTTGGACTCCGTCCTGCCCTCGGGATGGATTTTCAAACTTCTTTCCGGCTGGTTCACCAGATTCAAAGTAAGCGCACGCCCGAACATTTGTTCCTCCTAAGTCAACCCCAATAACACAATCTGGCACGCCTTTGAGTTTAGCATTTTAGGTTAGGTCGAACAAACCATAGGGTTCGGAAAAAGTTTTTTCTCGAATTTGTATCCTTGTAGAGTAAAACACTATCTATATTTAGGGCGTAGTCATGTTCAAGCAAGACTACAGAGAGGAATTCAGGTTTCGTGGCTAATCAAAAAATTGGAGATGTTGCTCGCAAAATTGTCAATGAAGTTGAACATGCGATTGTAGGGAAAAGGGAAGCGGTCGAGATGGCCGTCGTGACATTGTTGTGTGAAGGGCACCTTCTGATTGAAGACGTTCCCGGGGTCGGCAAGACAACTCTTGCGAAAGCACTTGCCGTGACCATCGGTGGAGAGTTTCGCCGTGTTCAATTCACTCCTGATCTTCTCCCAGCAGACATAACCGGGAGCTCGATCTATAATCAGAAGGAGAGCGAGTTCCAGTTTAGACCAGGACCATTGTTCGCAAATGTAGTATTAGCCGATGAAATCAATCGGGCAACACCAAAGACTCAATCGGCACTTCTGGAAGCAATGGAGGAAGGACAGGTCTCAACCGATGGTGAAACCAGGAGACTTCCTCGACCATTTTTTGTCATCGCCACCCAGAACTCGGTTGAAATGACCGGTACTTTTCCTTTGCCAGAAGCTCAACTTGACCGATTCTTCGCAAGAATCTCACTCGGATATCCCGACCGTGAAGCAGAAAGGCAGGTTTTGACCGACCAACAAGTTTCTCGTCCGGTTGACCACTTAAAAGTTGTGATTACGGAGGAAGAGCTGAAAGCGACCCAAAGCGATATCCGCGATACCTTTGTTCACGACATGATCAAAGACTATATCGTTGACATTGTACGGGCTACGCGGGCCTCAAACCAGCTGGTACTGGGGGCATCTCCACGGGCCACACTGCACCTTATGCGAGCTGGCCAAGCAAAGGCAGCCATTAGTGGTGCGAATTCAGTTCGTCCCGATGACATCAAAGAGGTCGCACCATACATCCTTGGACATCGTGTGATGACAAGAGCTGAAATGAGATCGAAAGGCTTCGATGCCAGCGATATCATCAGCCAGATAGTCGATACGGTGACCGCTCCGTTACCTGTGGGGTAATCGGTGCGACGAGTAGCAGGTACCGCCTTAACCGTCGCCTCCATGTTTCTCGGCGTAGTTGCCGTGCTTATCAACGCGCCTTCTCTTTTTTACATGAGCTTTGCGCTAATCTCGACGATCATTGCTTGTAATGTTCAGTCGAGTTTGGCAACAAAAGCGCTTCGAATTGACCGGATAGCCCCGAAAAGTGTGCACGTTGGTGAACTGGTTACGATTGAAATCGTCCTTTGGAGCGAACGAAAGCTTAAACGTCCCTTAGTGACTGTCGAAGACCACTTACCTGAACGTTTGACGAACAATTACGTAGGTCCGAGTTTGCCCGTCGCCCCTGCTTTCGATTTGCCCGTTAGGACAATGTACCAATTTAGGCCCCTCAAGCGCGGGCGTTTTCGTTGGAAGAATACGAAAGTTACCGCTACCGATGCTCTTGGACTGACGACCAGGACGGTTTCCTATGAAACTGAGCCCACCGAAATCGTCGTCGTGCCATCGCCAATTCCCGTCGGTTTGGAACTTCCTAGTTCAGCGGGTTGGGGAATCAATGAAGCGATGAGCGGACAGGCATCTGGGGCAGGAATTGAACCTAGAGGAATCCGAGAATATCAACACGGTGACTCGCTTCGGCATGTCCACTGGGCAAGTAGCGCGAGAATTGGAACACTTCAAGTGAAGGAGTTTCAGGCAGGTTCCCAGGGAGCAGCGTCATTTTTGTTACAGCGAACAAAAGGATCTGATGTTGGACTTGGCAACGTATCGAGTCTCGATGCAATGGCAGGACATGCTCTTTATCTCTCTGAACAATTGATTCGTCAAGGTGTGAAAATCAGCTTTCCATTGCTTGAGGAGGGCACAAAAGTCCGGGGAGAGTCGGAAAGAAAAGAAGATATCGCGTTGATGTTAGGAACGATGATGGGAGACCGAGAAGAAAAGATCGGTGAAGATTTACTCGAAGCCGTTAAACAGGTTGATTCTGGTACGACGTTCTACGTCATGGTATCGATTGATGATGGAAGTCTTTTGGCGGCTCTTGAACGGGTCAGAGGGCGCTATCCAGTCGTGGTTTTAACCTACGATTCGTCTTCATTCGATCAAAGAAGGGTTTATGATAACGCGTCGATAATGAACGAGAGTTACCGTCAGGCTGGCGCATTGGTGCTTCAAATGCCGGAGGTTTCGGAATGAAGGCGAACGCTTGGCAGGACACAAGCAAGGCAAATTGGATTGACTACGTTCTCTGTTGGCTCAGTAGTGCGCTCGCGGTTTATTCTTGCGGCCAAGCCGTTGCGACAAATGTTGTTTCATTTATTGGAGTTATTGGAGTTACGATCGGCATCGGGCTCAGTTATATCGTTCGGACGAAGTTTGGTGAATCCAAATTCGCGAAACTTGATGGAATTTTGTACTGCGTTTTCGCTTGGACTGCTGTCTTTGTCGCCAAACAACTCAATTTGGTCTTCTTTCCCGAAGATACGTTTCCAATTGAGCTAACACCTTCGTCATGGCTCTTTTGGATGACTATTTTCGGATCCTTTGTTGCCTGGCGCGACGGAACGATTATTTTCCAGTCGATTCCGGCCCTTGCGATATTTGGGTTTGTGGGTTGTTACGATACGTTCAAATTTGTTGTTTTTCTTTTTTTCATTTTCTTGATCTGCTTCGCCACTCTGTTTGCCCGGGCCCATGGTCGTGACATGCAACAAAGAGCGCTCTTGTCTGGATATTTTGTTAATGGAAGAAGCGCACAAATGAACCCTTCAGAGCAAGCTTATCTGCTTCGAGAAGGTCCTTGGCGATGGGCGGCCGGCGCAGAGTGGGCACTTGGCAGTGCAATGATTATTGTTGTCTTGAGCCTAATTGGTGCACCGGTTATTCAAGCTACCGCCAAACCGATCAGTGGTCTCGTCAACGTCCGAGCCCCGAGACTAAGACCCCCCACGCCAGCTCAAACCAATAGCGCAAACATGACCGTAGCAACTGTCGGCACTGGTCCCGTCCGCCTAAGCGACACCCCAGTATTTGAAGTATCAGGTGACGTTGCCAACTACTTGAGAATTGCATCCTTCAACGTATGGAATGGTCGAGCTTGGTCAATATCCGTACTCAAGGGAGAACAGTTGAAAGATAGGATTACCGGACAAGTAGTTGGGTCCGAGACGACCGGAATTGAAGATAAATTTAGGTTTCCCAACAAGAAGCCAAGGGCATATTCGGACGAGTACCACGAATTGACGATGAACATTTTGGCTTTGGCTTCAACCAAAGAAATTCCCCAATCCGGAAACGATCCTAGTTTTGTTGGTGAAAAAGCTCCTGACAAGAGCGCGAGTGGAATTATGCTTGGAACTTCTGAAAAATATGAAGGAAAAGTCAATTACGACAAAGTGCCGGAGCCAGGACTGAAATCAAAAGTTCCAAAAGTTCTTGACTTCCACTTATACGCTCATATGAGTGACAAGCTGATTGCTGATCCGGTTAAAAAGCTCACTGCCGATATCACGAAAGGAATGTCCAGTGACTTCGACAAAGCCCTTGCCATTCAAAACGAAGTTACCAGCCGGATTAAGTACAACACGAACGCGGGTGCCACGCCAGATAATCGCGATCCAGTAGAATACGCACTCTTTGAGAGCCACGAAGGATACTGCGATCTTTTTGCGTCATCGGTTGTCCAAATGGCGAGAGTCGCCAAGATTCCTGCGAGATACGCGATTGGATATTTGCCCGACACCAAAAACAGGAATAGTGCTGGAACTCAATTGCTGTTAGAGAGTGATCGACACGCCTGGGCAGAACTGTATTTTGAAGACATAGGATGGGTTGTTTTTGATGCGACTGCAGGTGCAACTGTAGTTCCTGGCGGAGGTAGAAAAGACAATAAGCCAACCGACTTCAACGCGATTCTTAGGATTGCAGGCTCAGTTTTGAATGTCCTTATCGGTGTTGCTGCAATTGTAGGAGTTTGGCTCTATATTCGAATCAGACGCCTCCCCAAAACGATTTCCGTCATTAAAAGCGAACTAGACGCTGAATACGTTGGGTTCATCGGTGCGATCTGGAAGTTCACCGGGCACCGACGTCTCTTGAGCGAAACAACCAATGAATACCTGGCGAGGGTTGGGGAACCACTTGGTGATCTTCGTCCAAACGCAAACGAAATTGGTCTCTTCTTCACCGACAAGATGTTTGGGCAACCGGAAATTTCGGCAAGCGATGTATCGGAAGCCAAGGAATCCGTGCAAAACTTTAAGGGTCTGCTTTCGAAGATGCAGAAGTCCCGATGAGTTTTAACTTAGCGAAAGCGATCAATGGAAAAGTAGTTTTACTAACTGGCAGTGAGCCAGCATTGTTACGGGCTTCACTTGAAGACTTGATTGCAGAAGCCGGGCTCCAAAAGGATGACTATGACTTGGAGGAGTTTTTTGCCGATGGCAGTTCCCCAAACGATTGGCTAGCCTCAGTAGGAACATTTCCATTTTTGGCTCCAAAACGAACTGTCATTGTCCGAAGTGCCCAAAAAGTCAAGGTCGAAGATATTAGCGTTAGTTCTTTGCAAGCTTTACCCGAAACTGCCCTGTTGATCTTCGTCCATGCCAATGATTCGAGTGAAGACCAGCGTCAAACTGGTGGGTCAAAGAAGGCTTCTCTGGAAAAGCTGGTTACTTCGGTGGGCGGAACGATTGGCAAATTTGATGCAGATCCCAAAAAGACTTCAGACATGATTCGCCAAGAAGTCATGCGAAGAGGGAAGAAGATTCAACCGCGAACCCTTGAATTGCTCGTCGAGATGACTGGCGGAAGCTATTCCACGGCTACGGAAGAACTTGACAAAGTTTTTCTTTATAGCGATGAAGAAACTATTTCGGAGCACACGATCAAGACGGTCGTTGTCGCTTCCCGTGAATACAATATTTGGAGGATGATTGATGATCTCGTTTCTGGCAAAGTAAGCGAGTCTTTAAGGCAGCTTCAGATTGTATTAGGGAGCAAGGAGAAAGTCGAAGACTTTGCCTTTGGAAGGCTTTTTCCATTAATCTCTCGGCAATTGAAATTCCTATATCAAGGCCGTATTTGCGTTGAAAATGGATGCCGACCAGATTCGGCACCTGCAGAAGTTATGGCTATGTTTCCATCCAAGCCAAATCTTTGTACCGCAAGTTCTTACGTTCAAAATGGAGTTATGCGATCAGCGCAAAATCTTTCTCTAGCGCAAATCGTAGAAGCAATGGAAGAGGTTGCGAAAGCCGATGCGGCTATCAAGGGACTTGGCACGTCTTTTACTGCCATGGACACAATTGAGCGCTTAGTTTTCGAATTAGGTAATACACTGAGTCCAAAAAGAGCATAAAATAGGAAAGGAGCAAACGGGAGATAAACAATGCCAGAAGAATTTGAAGGTTCCATGGACGATCGGCTGAATCAGCCGCCGGCATTTTTTCCCGAAGAAGAGTACGCCAATGCCGTCTTTGACGACATGGAGCCAGTTGAGGTGCAGATCGAAGGCATCTACGAAATGGATGTTGATCGTCATCCCCACCGGTTTATTTTCTTAACCGATGGCGAAAAACGTCTTCCAATTAGCATTGGTTTCCCCGAGGCGAAAGCAATCCTCGATCCGCTTGAAAACGAGACCCCAGATCGCCCAATGACTCACGATCTGCTCAAAACGACAATCGAGAAGCTTGGAGCAACCGTAGAAAGAGTGGTTATCGATGATCTCTTCCGCGACATTTATTACGCCAAGGTGTTTCTGAGACTTAACGACGATGAGATCATCATTGATTCACGTCCTTCGGATGCAATCGCCTTGGCAGTGCGATTTGAAGTCCCTATCTTCGTTCAGTCAAAAGTTTTTGGCTTGGCGCACAAGGACTGAGTAATCTAGTCGTATGGATTTCGTTGCCCGCGCCGCCGAACTTCGGCAAACGCTTGAGCACCATAATTACCGCTATTACGTCCTCGATTCTCCCGAAATTTCGGACACTCAGTTTGATCTCTTGTTCCGAGAACTGGTTGATTTAGAATCAACTCATCCCGAGCTCAAAACGCCGGATAGCCCTACCCAACGAGTTGGAACATTGCCGATTTCGGGCTTTACGCCCCATCAACACCTTGTACCGATGTTGTCCCTTGACAACGCTTT
>JAYUOQ010000477.1:0-2778 GCA_043760685.1 Armatimonadota bacterium
GCCAAATGCTTGAACCATGGCTAATTAGTGGTCCAATTTGTACTTTCAAACCCGTTTCCTCGTATACCTCCCGGATGGCAGTCTCTTCCAGCGTTTCACCAAAGTCTTGACCGCCACCGGGAAGAGTCCACATTCCTTTGTGCACCATGCCCTCTCCCAACCGGCAAAGAAGAATTCTCGAATCTTCCGAAATCACCGCGTAACAACCTATTCTTGTAACTTGTGGCTTTGGCATCGCATGATAGAATACTGTCTAATATGTCGTTCTCAAAGTTAGTTAGTCCCGAATCCAAGGTGGACCTCAGTGACATTGACCCTTCGAAAACTAGTGGATTGACGAAACTGGAAGCCGAAGAGAAGTTGGTCAAGCTGGGAGAGAAGCTTCGAGACCTTCAAGAGCTTCATTTTGCGGCCGGAGAGAATCCGTTGTTACTTGTATTGCAAGGCTGCGATACTTCCGGAAAGGACGGAACCATTCGGAACATCATGAAGTTCATGAACCCTCAATCCACCAGGGTTGCCTCGTTTAAGGTTCCGACGCCAATTGAAATGGCTCACGACTTCTTGTGGAGAATTCACCAACAAACGCCTGGAAAAGGCGAGACCGTCATTTTCAATCGATCCCATTACGAAGATGTCCTTGTGGTCCGCGTGCATGACTATGTTGCCAAAGATGTTTGGAAAAAGCGCTATGAAACGATCAACGAGTTCGAAGAGTCGCTGACCGAATCGGGCACTATTGTCCTCAAATTCTTTTTGTACATCGGCAAGGACGAGCAGGAAAAGCGGCTTATCGAGCGGCAAAACGATCCCCGCAAGGCTTGGAAGCTAAGCGTAGGAGACTGGAAAGAACGTGAACTTTGGGATAGCTATATTGAGGCCTATGAAGATGCATTGTCAAAATGCTCAACAAAAGGGGCCCCTTGGCATATCATTCCGGCAAATCAAAAATGGTTCCGAGACCTTGCGGTCGTCGAAACCATTTTAGAGGCCCTGAAACCATATGAAGCTATATGGCAAGCCAAATTAGATGCAATCGGAACCAAAGCGATAGCTGAGATTGCCGAATACAAGAAAGGGACTTAGCCCTTTTTCAGTTTGTCGCGGAACTTCTCTCGGAACTTCAAAACTTTTGGCGAAACAACGAAGGAGCAATATCCAGCGTTCATTCGGCTCTTTTGTTCGTCAGTTGCCTTTTCGTATTTTACGAAATAGTCCTGATGATATTCTTCAGCCCGAATGTAATTCTTGATCGGTTCTAGTGTGGTAACAATCTTATCGGAATAGAGTTTTTCCGCCGTGATTTCACTGATGATTTTCTCGGCAAGCGCCTTTTCTTCAGCATTTGCATAAAAGATCGCGGAACGATATTGAGTTCCCGAATCCCCACCTTGACGATTGAGTTGAGTTGGATCATGGGCAACAAAGAAGATCCTGAGCAAATCTGCTTCGCTTACGATTTTGGAGTCGAACGTGATCTTGATTGCCTCGGCGTGGCCAGTTGTCCCCGAACAAACTTCCTCATAGGTCGTTTTTGTAGAGGCGCCACCAACGTAGGCACTTTCTACATCGAGTACACCCTTTAGCTCTTCAAATTGGGCTTCTACGCACCAGAAGCAACCGCCAGCGACGACTAATGATTTTCCTTCCATTTTTTTCTTGTTTTGTGGGGTCATAGGTTCCGAGGCAGACGCCGAAGGCACCGAACTCATTGCGCACGAAGCGAATATGGCGAGACTTCCGAGTAGACCTGCGATTCCCATTTGTTTGAACATCCTTAATTTCATACGAATAGAATGCACTTAGAGTGCTAATAGTTTCCACGAAATATTTTCCATGACAAACTAGAAACCAGAAATGAGTGCAGAAGTTAAGCCAATCGTGTCGTTTGAAGTCTTTGAGCAACTGGATATTCGAATTGGACGAATTATCGAAATTTCTAGGGCTGTAGATGCCCCAAAGCCTTCCTATGTGATCAAAGCTGACTTTGGAAAGTACGGAATTCGAACCAGCGTTGGACGATTTACGAGCCACTCAGAAGTGGAACTAACTGGGAAGATGATCTTCGGGGTCCTAAACTTTGAGCCGCGTGAAATAGGGGGAATACGGTCTGAATTTCTAACTCTTGGAGTCCAAATACCTAAGATGGACAGTGGGGAAGCTACGCTCATCACTCCTATAAATCAAGAAGTCAAGGTTGGAAGCAAGCTCTTTTAGTTCGGACAGCACCAAACGGATTCGATCTCTGATAATATGTTTGGAATTCAATGATGAATAGATTTCTTTGCCTAGTCCTATTGTCAATTCCAATTCTCGCAATGGCCGACGACAAGCCAGGTCACTCCTCCCACGGGTCTGCGTTTGACTCGGGAATGCGAACAAAGCCTTGGCTCATTCCCGGAGTTGGGGATTCACCCTTTCCAATTACATCAAAGAATAAGGAAGTTCAAAAATGGTTCAACCAGGGCAACGCCTTGCTTCATTCGTTTTGGTGGGAAGAGGCTGAGCGGTCATTCCGGTGGTGCCTCAAACTTGATCCAGACTGCGCAATGGCGTATTGGGGCTTAGCGCATTGTGGTTTCACTTGGTTCACGATGGACTCTCCATCGTTTAGTGATAAGGAGTTTGGGAGATACAAGACGTTTTTGCGTGAAGCCGTCAAGCGAAGCGGGAAAGCATCGGAGCACGAACAAATGTACATTACGGCTTTGCAGGCATCGGTCGCCAAGGGCGGAGCTACCACAATGACGGCAAAGATGAAGGAAATTGCCAAAAAAT
>JAYUOQ010000478.1:0-20580 GCA_043760685.1 Armatimonadota bacterium
TCAAGCCACTCACTCATTTCCTTTCGTCCGCCAAGTTCGTTGACAAATGCGGTATCGAGCCACGGTTTGTAAATTCTCAGATTCGGATTAGCCAAGAGACCGTATCTGTAAAACCTTTCGATATCGTTGCCCTTGTATGTACTGCCGTCACCCCAGATCGAAACTCCATCCTCGGCCATCGCCCGAACCAACTTGGTCCCGGTTACCGCACGACCGATTGGTGTCGTATTGAAATATGTCTTACCGCCACTGGTAATGTGAAACGCTCCACACTGGATCGCAACGATCCCTTCAACCACCATGTCTTCAACACAGTCCACGAGCCGGGCTTTTTCCGCACCGTACTGTACTGCTCGGCCAGGAACGCCTTCTATATCTATTTCGTCGTACTGCCCCAAGTCGCCGGTATAGCAGTAAGGAACCGCCCCTTTGGATCGCATCCAGTGAACAGCAACGCTAGTATCTAAACCACCAGAGAATGCAATGCCGACCTTTTCGCCGACGGGAAGATGGGAGAGAATACGTGACATGGTGTTTAATGCGGTCGGCGGTGACCGGCTGAGTCTAGTTTACTTTGCTCCGCGCCAAACCCTAAAGTAGGTTCTTCCAACCATGATTTCATATTTCCCTTCAAAGTCCTTTCCCTCAAATTCGAATACAGTGTAAGTTTGAAAATGGTCGCTATATTTCTTGGTTATTTGAAGGTGATTAGGCTTTGCGCTTTGAGGCGGGATGACCGATTCTTGCAGATGGCCATCAACAACTTTTCCGTACGTGGTGCCATCGGTCCACGATCTGGACGCAAGCCTCCGGGCAATGAATTCTCGTGAGCTCATTTCCGAGTCTGAAACCAAGCCGCGAATCGCCGCAGTTCCAGCCCATGGAAGTACAAAGATGATGAGAAAACAGATTCCTAACCACCAGATAGCCTTTTTCATCATCTGCTAACTTTACGACAATTTACAAGGACTGGAAACCCACCAAACCTAAGACTTATGCTCAGCCCAGAGTCTTTCGAATTCGACCAAGAACTTATCCATCGCGGCAAAGCCCCCTCTCCAGAATTCTTCCGACTGAAGGTCAACGTTCAACATAGCCATCAATTCAGCCGGAGTCTTCGAGCCGCCCAATCGCAGAACTCGAACATAGTCATCAGCAAACGACGGACCCTGTTTTTTCGCCATTTCGTACAAGCTGAGTACCAAAAGTTCTCCAAATGAGTAGGCATAAACGTAAAACGGAACCGCAGTGAAGTGCGAAACGTACATCCACCAGCACTTGTGCTGATCTCCCAATTTGACCGAATCTCCGAACATAGACTGCAATTCTTCTTGCCAAATCTCACCAAACTGCTCGGAAGCAAGTTCACCCTGCGTTCGTCGCGCATCGTGAATTCGCATCTCGAACTGGTACATGGCGGCTTGACGGAAAACGGTCGCAAATATGCCTTCAATCTTTTCGGCGTAAAGAGCTAATTTATCTTTGGTTGAAGCACCAGCAACCAGCTTTTCAAAGACCAACATTTCGCCAAACGTGCTCGCCAATTCAGCGAGTGGCAACGTCCCATGGAAGTTGAAATAGCTCTGGTCACGACTAAAAGATGCGTGGACTCCATGCCCAAGTTCGTGGGCAAGGGTGCTCACATCGTCCATTTTGTTCAGGAATGACTGAAGGATAACTGGGTGAGTATCGGGAGTGTTATAGCTACAGAATGCACCTCCCGTTTTGCCTTTTCTAGGCTCAGCATCAATCCAATTCTTATCAAAGAACTCCGCGGCTCGATCTCGAACTTCGGTCGAGAACTCACCAAATGCACCAAGAACGATTTCCTGAGCTTCCTCCCAACTGACCTTGCCCTCAGCTGCAAATAGTGGGGCATACCGGTCAATGTGGGTAAGTTCTGGCAAACCAAGAATCTGTTGTTTCACCCGGTAGTATCGAGCGACCATTGGATAGAACTCACGGCAAAGCCTGACCACGAGATCAACGGTTTCGCGATCAAGCTCATTGGCCATGTGTCGGCTTTGCTCGGCAAATTGGAAACCGCGTAATCGGTCTTCAATTGATTTGTCTTGCATGAGGGTGTTAAAAATGAATACCAAGACCCGTTCCTGATCCTTAAGTCCAGCAGTAATTGAATCTCCAGCTGCTTGACGCGTTGCTCTATCTTCATGTCGAAGCAATGCAAGTACCTCTTGCTGGCTTATTTCCTCCGCCTTTCCATCGAGAACGAATTTAAAAACATAGTTGGAAGTCACTTCGTCGAATAGCCGATTAAAGGCCCGAGACCCCGTGTTGGCTAATTCTTCCATGAGCACTTCTTCTTTCTCGCTCAAGCGGTAAGGACTGTAAGTGCGCGCAACTTGAATATGGTGCCGATAGTTGGCAAGCTTTGCATCATCAGCAAGCGTATTGATGGTTTCTTGAGGGGCCGCTTGAAGTTCCAATTCGAAGAACATCAATTTGATTTGGAGCTCGGTAGCCTTCTCCATTTGTGACTGCATAAATGCACCTATGGCTGCATTGCTGGCATCACCGGCGAACAACAGGTTAGAGTAAGCCATCGGCTTGGCTACATCAGTTGTCAATACTTCGAGATCAGTTAGCGCCTGGTTCAGCATCTCGGAAGTTAGGTCTGGATGATTGATCTTCCCTCGGTACTGGGCAGCAAATGCATCCGCACGCTGGTGGCTCAGTTTCCAAATCGATTCGATTTTGGGATCCTCCATTGAGGCAAAAAGGGCACTTAGATCCCAACGAACGGCTGGCGGCAAAACTTCCATGGTGGACATACGTTAATTATGAGGCTCAAGAGTTCCGATTTGCAGAACCTTCCACAATGAAAGCATGATCTCCAACGCGGCATTGCTCCACTCCTTCATCCCAAACCTTGAAGACGTCTCGGGTTACGATCTGGTCGTACACTCTCCGGTTGATGCGTCCGTCTTAGCGAGCCTGACCTTCGATTCCATTTCGGAGGTTGATGCGAAAAGTGCCCGGCTGGTATAAAGTGACCCCCGGGATAGAAAATCTCTCGTTCGGCCAATTTTCCGGGGTTTCCGGCGGTCTACAAAGCGTTGCTCCAATATCACTTTGCCCACCTGGAGGATTATCAAGGGTAGACGGCCAGGCGGCCAGGGCTACGCGGGGCACCCTTATTGGACCCGGTGATGTTTTGGCTTAACCCACCCTTCGCGCACCCATGACCGCCGTTCATAACTTCTTTTATGAGCGGCACATTAGAGCAATTAGAAGTTCACTGAGAAGTGAACCCGATCAGTGAGAAAATCAACGACTTGTACTTCCACGGAGCTGCTGAATTCTTTGTTTGGTAAGATTAGTCAAAGCATAGTTGTAATCAATTGGATACATTGAGCCTCCTTCGGAATCTGTGCATTTATACTTTGCTTCCGCATCTCGAAACGTAAACCAAGCTCGCTGAGCTGCCCGGAGATTAGCAGCGGAACGTGAGTTTGAAGACTTTATGATCTTCTGATAAACAACATTAGTTCATTGTCAGTCTTTTTGTAATCCGCAGCGGCGATAGCACGCATTTCACTGGTTGATTGTGCTTCCGTCCGCTGAACAAGCACCCCTCCAACAAAAGCAAAGGCAACTAGGGCCAATAATGTGACTGGCCGATTTCGTGGAAATTTAATGGTATTCATCTCAAGAAAATGGAGTGTACATCGTTTAAGCAATAACTAGCACTATGCCCTTCTCGAATAAACGTAGCCTTGCTGAATGTGTAATCGGCCTTCTCGCTGACGCGCCGGGTCCTGGGCAGTTCAGCGACGAGAGAGTTTTAGGGCCAACCCGTGCGGACATCATCATCGGTCTGTGTGCCCGTCGCGTGTTTCCGATAGAGTACAATTCTTCGAACAGGGTAGTGAACTCGTTCAAACGGGTTAATCACGAGGCACTTGGAAAAGCAACCAAGTGGCTTCGGCGTTCGGGAAGAATGCGATCGTGCCGGCAGCTGTCATCTCTGGCGTGTTCAGCGTTAGCAATCTAGCGGGCTAAACATCTTTTGGTCGCACCGACTTCGAGGTCCACTAGCGCCTAATTCAAATCATCAGCCGTCAAATCCGAATGATCAATCTTCCCTCGGTACTGGGCAGCAAATGCATCAGAACGGCTGGCGGCAAAACTTCCACAGAGGACATACATTAATTATGAGGCTCAAGGGTTCCCAAATGTCGAACCTTCCATAATGAAAGCATGATTACCAACGCCGCCCTGCTTCATACCCTCATTCCAAATCTTGAAGACGTTTCTGGGCACGACCTTGTTGTGACGTCACCCGTTGATGGTTCGATTCTCGCAAGCCTTCGAATGGACTCAATATCGGAAGTTGAGGCAAAGATCGCTCTTTCGGTTACTGCTTTCCATGCTTGGCGAGAAGTTCCGGGGCCCCGTCGAGGTGAGTTAGTTCGCATCCTTGGTAACAAGTTAAGGGAAAAGAAGGAAGAGCTTTCTCGCTTGGTTTCGCTAGAGTGCGGAAAAATCCTTGAAGAAGGTCGTGGCGAAGTCCAAGAAATGATTGACATCTGCGACTTCGCGGTTGGCATTTCACGCCAACTCTACGGTTTGACCATTGCCAGTGAACGACCTAACCATACGATGCAAGAGAACTGGTTACCACTCGGTCCAATAGGCATCATTTCCGCCTTTAACTTCCCGGTAGCGGTTTGGTCTTGGAACGCTGCCCTTGCCCTCGTCTGCGGTGACAGTTGCCTTTGGAAGCCTTCGGAGAAAACTCCTTTGACCGCACTTGCCTGTCAAGCCATCTTTGATGAAGCGGCTGAAGAATTTGGCGGAGTCCCGAAAGGTCTGAGCCAACTCCTCCTTGGAGGCGCCGACATTGGAGCCCAAATGGTAGATGACAAGCGAGTGCCTCTCATCTCAGCAACCGGGTCATGTCGAATGGGTGGCATCGTTGCCCAACGTGTCGCGGCAAGGTTCGGACGATCGCTTCTGGAGCTCGGCGGAAACAACGCCATGATCATCACTGAAACCGCTGATCTTGGTGTTGCGATCCCGTCAATCCTGTTTGGAAGCGTAGGAACCGCTGGACAACGATGCACCACAACCAGACGAGTTCTTGTTCATCGGTCCATTTTTGACTCAGTTTTCAACACACTCAAGATGGCCTATCTGTCTATCGGTGCTACAAAGATTGGTAGCCCGCTTGAAGCCGGTACTTTGGTTGGCCCGCTGATTGACGAAGCATCGTTCAACGGTATGCAAGCGGCTCTCGAACGTGTTCGAGGGGAAGCAATTGAGATTGTAGGTGGTGAGCGAGTGCTGACCGACGAATATCCAAATGCATACTACGTTCACCCGGCGGTGGTTAAGCTATCCAAGCAAACTGAGACCATCCATACCGAAACCTTTGCCCCGATCACATATGTCTTGCCTTACGACACTTTGGCGGAAGCTCTCCACATTCATAACGAAGTTCCACAGGGTCTTAGTTCATCGATCATGACGACCGATATTCGGGACGCTGAGTACTTCAAGCGACACAGCGATTGCGGAATTGCTAACGTAAACATTGGCACCTCGGGTGCGGAAATTGGCGGAGCGTTTGGTGGCGAAAAGGAGACAGGTGGCGGGCGAGAATCGGGTTCGGATGCCTGGCGTGCCTATATGAGACGCCAAACCAGCACCACATTTTTTGGTCGAGAGAAGCCTGCTTTGGCACAAGGAATCAAGTTCGATTTGCCCGAATAGCATTGAAAAATTAGTTACAGGTGTAATTTTGACTAGGTCTGAATTTTCCTAGCATTAATCCGTTGGAAGAATAATCGCTGGCGGGAATAAGCCTCCCCAGTGATTACTTTACTGTCAGCAATTAGTGCGATCCAACAGATTCCAATGTTGGATCCAAACATCGGCGTCCCTACGACGTCAATTGTCCGGGCCGAAGACAAAGGGTTTCGAGCTCATACCAACCACCTAGTCCTGAAAGGTGCTTTTCGGGGCACAGACTACGATCTCGATGCGTTGGATGCAAGTCTCACTCCTCGAACGTTCGCACCGTCAGGATATGGGCCAAGCTCCATCCGAGCCGCCTACAACCTTGCCTCAACGGGAGGATCGGGTGCCATCGCCATTGTCATTGCTTACCACTATCCCAATGCCAAGCGCGATTTCAATGTCTTCTCTTCTCAATTCGGTTTGCCAACTGAGACCGCATCCAACCAAGCTTCCACCACCAACAAACGGCTACAAGTTGTCTATCAAGGAACGAAGGCCCCGGCGGTCAACGTCGGCTGGAATCAGGAAGCAGCCCTCGATATTCAATGGTCTCACGCAATGGCACCAAATGCCAAGATTTATTTAGTTGAAGCAAATTCAAACAGCTTTACGGACCTCAATGCTGCGATAAAGAAAGCGGCGGCTTTGCCAGGCGTTCGAGCCGTTTCGATGAGCTTTGGCGCGAACGAATTTGCGAGTGCCGTCATCTATGAATCAAACTTTGTTCAGCCCAATGTTGTCTTCTTTGCCTCAACGGGTGATACCGGTGGCCAACGTTCGTGGCCGGCTCTCTCACCGAAAGTTGTTGCCGTTGGCGGAACATCCTTAAGTGGCTCAGGTGCTAGTTGGACTGAAACTGCTTGGTCCGGCACGGGCGGAGGTGTAAGCGCGTACTTCACGAGACCGGCGTATCAAAGCTCTGTTCAGTCAATCGTTGGCACCCAGCGCGGTGGTCCAGACATTTCGGCGGTCGCTGATCCTTATACGGGATGCGCGGTCTATGCTCCGACAAGTGCGACGGCCAGCCAATGGATGGTGTTTGGCGGCACAAGCCTTTCTTGCCCAATCATTGCAGGAATCTACAATCAATCTGGTCAGACGTCGGCTTCCTCTTCGGCTGAGTTGACGAGGATCTATGCCAACCTTGGCTCTTCTGCCTTTAGGGATGTCACCAGTGGAATCGCAGGTGCAAACTCTTCGGCGGTCGGATTTGACCTGACGACGGGTGTCGGAACGCCGCTAGGTACCAGCGGGTTCTAAGAGAATCTGTCGCGATTAGCCCTTCATGCGAGGCATGAAGGGCTTTTTTTTTGGGGGCTCTTTCATCTATTCAACTGTCAAAGAGCATTAATCTGCGCCGCCAATACGCTCTCGGCGGCCGCGAGAGCGTCCTCAGCTTTGCTAGGGTCCCGGCCCCCAGCAGTAGCAAACGCAGCCTGGCCGCCGCCACCGCCACCCGCGATTCGTGCGAGTTCTTTGAGTAGGTTTCCAGCATGGGCGCCTTTTGCTTGAGCGTCGGAACCGACCTTACACATGAACGTCACTTTGTCGCTGACAACTGCGAGGAGCGTGACCTGGTTCGGCTTACCGTTCGCTTCATTGTCGAGGGCTTGGCTGGCAACCTTAGGGTCGGCGCCGCCAAGGTTCTTGACGTAAAAGTCCACGCCGTTGATGCTTTTCGTTTCGTTGGTGGCAGTGCCGCCTGACATCGCCGCCATCTCAGCCTTTTCTCGCTTCTTGCGTTCGTCCTTGAGCTGATCGACGGTTCGTTCGACTGCACTGACCAGTTCCTTCGGATTGGCTTTCAGGAGCCCTGCAGCTTGCTTGATTGCCTCGGTTTCATTACGGAAAAGCTCGTATGCCGCTTCGCCGGTTATTGCTTCGATTCGTCGAACGCCAGATGCCGCCGAGCTTTCGCTCACGATCTTGAAGAGTCCGATTTCGCCGGTTGAAGTGACATGAATGCCGCCGCAGAGCTCTTTGCTGAACTCGCCAATCTCGACCATGCGGACCTTGTCACCGTACTTCTCGCCAAACAATGCCATCGCACCTTTGGCTCGAGCTTCATCAATTGGGAGGTCAACATAAGTCGTAACCGTGGTATTCGCCAGAGCATGCTCGTTGACAATTTGCTCAACTTCGGCGATTTCAGCCGATGTCATTCCTTTGCCGTAAGTGAAGTCAAAACGTAGGTTGTCGGGACCGACGTATGAACCAGCCTGGGTAACTGTGGTTCCGAGGACTTGGCGAAGAGCGGCTTGGAGTAGATGGGTGGCAGTGTGGTTGCGCTTGATTCGGGCTCGTCGCTTGGCATCAACCGTCGCTTCGACTGGTTTGCCGAGCAGACTCTCGACATCGGTACCGATGACGTCATGCCAGAAGGTGCCAGAACTCTTGGTTGTATTCTCGACAATCAACAGGTTTCCATTTACCCGGATTTCTCCGGTGTCGCCAGTCTGTCCTCCAGATTCACCGTAGAACGGAGTCTGGTCGAGGGCGATACGATATTTGCCTTGAGTGCTTGGTCGTACGCGAACAAGCGTAGCCGTTCCATGAACATCTTGGTAGCCGGAAAACTCGGTTTCTGCTGGCGCATCGGAAGTTGCTAGCTCATCTTCGGTAGACATTCCGCCGTAAGCTGACTTTTCGCCCTGGGCACCTCGTGACCGTTCCTGAGCCTCTTTCATCGCGACTTCATAGCCTTCAATGTCAACGGTTACGTTCTTCTCAGCGCAAATTTCTTGGGTGACTTCAAGTGGAAATCCGAACGTGTCGTAAAGTTGAAAAGCCATGGCACCAGTGAGCATCCCTTTGGACTTCGCTAATTCACCTTCAAGCAGTTCAGAACCCCGTTGCAGCGTTCGCCGGAACAATGCCTCTTCGCTCTTCAGCGTATCCTCAATGATTGATTTCCGTACTTTGAGTTCTTTGTAGTGGTCACCAAATGTGTCAATCACGGCGTCGGCGACTTCATGCATGAACAGGTCGTTGAAGCCAAGGACTCGTTGCCCCTTGAGGATGGCTCGGCGGATGAGGCGGCGAAGAACATAGCCGCGTCCGTTGTTGGCGGGCATAACGCCATCGGCGATGCAGAAGCAGGAAGTCCGAATGTGGTCCGCGATGATTCGGCGGGCGGTCTTCTCCCCCTCGCCTGTCTCTTTGGACGGGAGAGGGGGCTGGGGGGTGAGGGCACCGGACACCGCAGAATGCCGTGAGCTTGATCGCAGTTGGTCGATTTTGGCAAGAATTGGGAGGAACGCGTCGGTGTCATAAACCGACGATTTGCCTTCGAGGACGGCGACAGTGCGCTCCAGTCCCAGGCCCGTGTCGATGGAAGCGAACGGAAGGTTCGGCATTCCCGACTTTTCCCAACCATCCGATGGTCGGTCAGGATTGCGGAGCTTGCCTTGCCAATCGAACTGGATAAAGACGTCATTCCAGATTTCTAGCCAGTTGCGAGCCTCATCATCGGCGATCCACTCCTCGCGAGAATAGTCCCCAGGGTTTGTGCCGGGAACAGTCTCAGGGTTTGTCCAGTAGAACATCTCGGAGTTGGGTCCGCAAGGGCCAGGCGAGCCTTTGCTGATCGATTTTGGTGGCCAGTAGTTGGTCTCTTCGCTCAGGCGCATGATTCGCGTCGTTGGGTCTATCCCGGCTGCTTTGATGTGAGTTGCCCAACAATCATAGGCTTCGTCGTCGTCTTCAAAGACAGTAAACGAAAGTCGTTGAGGATCGAGACCGAGCCATTTTTCGTCAGTCAGGAATTCCCACGAGTACGCGATGGCTTCTTTTTTGAAATAATCGCCAAACGAGAAGTTGCCCATCATTTCGAAGAAAGTTAGGTGGCTGTCGTCGCCAACTTCATCTATATCGCCGGTACGAACGCACTTTTGGGCGGTGACCAATCGCTTGTTGGGCGGAGTCGCGGTACCGAGAAAATATGGCTTGAACTGGATCATGCCCGCGCCGTTGAAGAGCAAACTTTCGTCGAGACGTCCAGTGACGTCAATAGGGATCAACGATCCAGAATCATGGATCGTGTGCCCTTTGCTCTCAAAAAAGCGGAGGTATTTTTCTCGCAGCTCGCGAACGGTCATAGGTTCATTTTGGCAGATTGTCAAGGGAGCGGGAGAAGCGGAGGAGGAGAAAGAAGGGGAAGAAGCATTTTTGTCGTCGATCAGCGTTCAAATTTGGTGACTTTGCAAAGAAAGGAACCTAGTTAGGGATTTTTTCAAAAATGTAGCACACGAATTAAGAAGCTGTCAGCTGTCAGCCGAAAGAGAAGATGAGGATTGACGAGGGCAAAATGGTGGTTGATAGGGGTCGACTTTTGCCTATGAGTAAAGAATTGAACCTATCTAGGAAGATATTCAAATATTTAGCCCATGAAAATAGGGCTAAAAGCCTTGGTACAAGGCATGCATTCAATAGCTCAATTATAGACAATATCTCTTATTGAGCTATTCATATCTAACTTGTTGCGGAGGGTTTGAATGTCGCAGGATTGACCATAGAGTTCGCCTTTTGGCTTCGATAGATCATGAATCCCACCTTGCCATTGGCGATCCACTCATTCCCAATCAGCCGTTTATGCTCAGGATCAAGAAAGAATGAAACTAACGGTGTCTGCTCACCAGCGGTCATCTTGAACGTAATTTCGTCAACTTTCTCGTTGTGCCATGATTTTCGTTTCCCCCATCCGATGTCGACTTTCATTCCTGCAGGCGGCTTGGAGAGTAATCCCTTTGATGGCGAATCGAGCAACCAGGTCATGATCAGTCCACCACTCACTTCGTAAGCAGGCATCGAATTAGCATCTTTATTGATCGGCTTAGTCCCGTCGAACCGACCCACCGTCGTCACATCGACGCCATTACAATAGAAATTGGGAGCGATCTTATCCTTGCCATCGGATCCTTTTGAAGGAATCACGACGAGCTTAAAGCCCTTTCCCTTCTTAAAATCGAGGTGCTGTTTGTACTTTCCAGGAAAGAGTCCCGAGCTAAAATCGTGCTCAATATCGGTCGAAAAGGAGTCCAATTTCGCGTAATGATCCATGGTTTGGATGAACACGTCTTTGGCTGACGCGGTAGGAGTTTTGAGTATGCAGAGTGAGAGAATAGTAGCGGTAATCATGAGCTTTAACTACCTAACGATTTATTGACGCTAGAAGTTTCGTTTTCACAACTAACTCATCTCCCTCGCTGAGAGATGCGAAGCATCCAGAGGGAGTCGGTGAGCAAGTTAGGACATACTTGGAAGACCAGAAATTGCGAACCGGAGGGAGTGGACACCTTCTGTATTGCAAGCAATCTTCCAATCATGGATCACGAAGACAAAATTAATCGTAGAAGAGAATTGCGTTCAAATATGTCTCTACCTGAGGTCATTCTTTGGAAGCCTATTCGACGTGATCAACTAGGTTACCGAGTCAGAAGACAGCAACCGTTCGAAGGTTATTTTTTAGAATTACATATTAGAGAGCTTTTAGTTGCAATCGAAGTTGACGGGCGAATTCACGAAGGACAGGAAGCCTATGATCAGAGACGAGACAAAATTCTAAGGATGAAAGGCCTGACCATTATTCGGATCAATGCAAGTTCAATATTCACTGATGCAAATAGCGTTGTTGAGTACTTAAATGTCAGACTCGCCGAAATTGCTGAGAGCAGGTAGTTTGAACAGCCGGAGGAGAATGTTGGTATATCGCATTGTTAGCCTTTTCCACTCCCACCGGTTCGCCCTACGGCCCGGCTCACCCTTGGCGGCTTCGCCGCTCCCCTCGACTAGCGAGGGAGATATGGCGAGTTCTAACCTTCAACCTGGTTGTTTCACAGCGAGGCAGATAAGGCGTTATTTATTCAAAACCCGTTTCATCACGCCTTCAATCCGATCCACGTACTCTTTCCCAACATCCTGACATTGGGCATGGCTGCGTCCCGGCACTTCCCAAAACTCGGCTCCTGACGCCTCCGCCAATTCGTGGCCCTGGGCAATCGGTATGAGTTGATCGTCGCCGGCATGCATTACCAAAGCCGGTTTGCGATGATCCCACTTCGCGGCAGTCTCCGCAGGATTAACCTCACTCGGATTGATGTGCAACTTCCCAGATACAATCCAAATGACCGGCCGGAAAATAAATGATCCGCCCGAAATGGCTCGGTCAAGCCAGATATGAGTAATCGGCTCAAAGTGACTAAAGGCGCTTTCAGTGACGACACCATCCACCTTTGGATGATCGGATGCCAACCAAGTCGCCGCCCCACCAAGCGAACAACCAACTAAGACAACATGGTCTGCTTTGAGAACATCCACTGTCTTCTTGATCAACTCTGCTTCTTTGGGACCGAACCCGAGATACTGGTCTGGATTCTCGTCGTGGCCGGGCATTGGTAGCAGAACAACATCGTAGCCCCGCTTGACCAGTTCCCGAGCCGTATCTGCAAAGAAGTAACGGTCCGCCTTGATTCCATGCGAAAAGACAAAGACATTCTTGGCCTTTCCTTGGGCCACCGCGGGAGATACCCAAGCGGGAACTTTTGGAACAGGCTCCCAGACCACGAACTGTTTGGGCATCATCGGAACGCTCCGCGGAGCATTGATGATCGAGTTAGCCACCCAAAAGCACAGTGGAATATAGGCGAGCAACAGCCCAATCAAAAGGAGGATCAACCTACGAAACCATTTTTTCTGCCGCGTCAACTGCATTGCTCAACAGGCTCGCCACCGTCATCGGTCCAACTCCGCCCGGGACCGGCGTGATCGCGCCAGCTACTTCAACAGCGGATTCGAAATGAACATCCCCAACATCGCCGCTTTTTCCTTCAACTTTGTTATAACCGGCATCAATGACAGTGGCTCCAGGCTTAATCCAATCTCCACGCACCATTTCTGCTCGCCCAACCGCGGCAACTAAAATGTCGGCTTCTCGGCAGCGATCGGCAAGATCCACCGTCTTCGAGTGAGCAACCGTGACCGTTGCGTTACGTTCCAATAACATCAATGCCATTGGCTTTCCGAGGATATGACTTCGACCGATGACCAACGCTCGCTTACCAGTGCAGTCAATTCCGTAGTGATCCAGGATCTTGGTGATTCCTAGAGGAGTTGCACACCGGAACCCAGGGAGCCCGGCAGTTAACCGACCGAGAGACTGTGGAGTGATCCCGTCGACATCTTTTTGAGAACCCAGCGCCAACAACGCTTCGTCTTCATCCAGATGCTTGGGCAAAGGATGTTGTAACAACACGCCGTGAACTTTTGAGTCGGCATTAAGTTTGTAGATCAACTCAATCAACTCAGACTGAGTAGTTTCTGAGGTGACATCGTACGATTCTCCGATTACCCCGATCGCCTCAGCCCACTTTTTCTTCATCGCCACGTACTTGACCGACGATGGGTCTTGGGCGGCAACGATGACATCGAGTCTCGGGGTAACGCCTTTTGAACGAAGCAAATCAACCCGAACCTTTAGTTCGGCTCTAAACTCTTTTGATAATGCAAGACCGTCTAGGATCATTTTTTGTCGTCTCTCCGGTTCTTCCAAACCCCATATCGAGAAGCAATCTTCCCTTCTTCCGAGTCAGCCTGAACCGTTTCTTCTTCAATAACCATCACAGGATTCTTTGAAATCTTCTCCATTTCTCCCAAGTCCGGATCAACTGGAGCAGTCTTTTGGTCGTAGTTTGCCTTTTCGGTCTGATTAAGCAAGGTGTGCAAAACACCATTCACGAACTTGCCACTTTCCGTCGTTGAGTACTTCTTCGCCATTTCAATGGCTTCGTTCAGAGTCACCGCTGGAGGAATATAGGGATAGTTCTGGAGTTCGAACAATGCTAAGCGAAGGATGCTTCGGTCAATCAGCGCCAAGCGGCTAAAATCGTAATCGGGAATCGCAGCCGAGATCATCCGATCAATCGCCACTCTTCCTCGCCAGGTCCCTTCTGCAAGCGATGTTGCGAATTTGAAGACTAATTCAAGGGTCCCCTCGTTTAATTCAGACGCGCCAGTCAAGCCATCTGACTGCTCTTCATCGCCAAATGAATCCAAAGTTAGGTTCAAAGCATCCGCTAACGAACCCTGGCCAAGATCTGCGGTGTACAAAGCGCGTACCGCACATTCCCTTGCCATCCGACGCCAGCCGAACGGACTCAGACCGCCTCACCATCAAGAAACTTGGGAACAAAACCGGTGTCGAAGTTGCCCGCAACATAGGATGGAGTCTTCACTAATCTTCTTAAGAAAGGGATATTGGTGGAAATGCCTTCGACCTCAAATTCGTGAAGCGCCGCTTGCATCTTCGTCACGGCGGTTGCCCGATCTTCTCCCCACACAATGAGCTTTGCCAAAAGCGGATCATAGTAAGGGGAAACCACAAAGCCCGCATAGCAGTGACTTTCCATTCGTACACCCCGCCCCATTGGGGTTCTCCAACCGGTAATCGTTCCGGTCGAAGGTGAGAAATCGTTGTCTGGATCTTGGGCGGTAATCCGCACCTCAATCGAGTGCCCAGTCAATTCTACGTTCTTTTGGGTGATCGGAAGTCTTTCTCCGCTGGTCGTTCGAAGCATGAGGTGAACCAGATCAATGCCCGTTACTTCCTCAGTGACTGGATGTTCCACCTGAAGTCTTGTGTTCATCTCTAAGAAATAAAAGTTGTACTTATCGTCCACCAAAAATTCGACGGTTCCGGCATTTTGGTAGCCAACACTTTTGGCAACCCGAACGGCGGCTTCGCCCATCTTCTTGCGAATACGGTCTGGCAATTGAGCAAAAGGGGCTTCTTCGATGATCTTTTGGTGGCGAAGGTTTTGGATCGAACATTCTCGTTCTCCCAGGTAAACCATGTTGCCAAATGAGTCGCCAAAAACTTGAATCTCGACGTGTCGAGGATTCTCGACAAACTTCTCGACCAGCATTTCGCCAGAGCCAAATGATGCTTGCGCTTCGGCGGTAGCGATTTTCCATGCATCAGGCAATTCCTCCGGAGCGTTCACTTTTCGGATGCCTCTTCCACCACCACCTGCAACGGCTTTGAGCAAAATCGGATAGCCAATTTTTTCCGAGACCTTAAGGGCTTCAATGTCAGATCCCACCGGACCATCAGATCCCGGCACTACTGGACATTTGACTGCGATCGCAGCTTTCTTCGCACTAGCTTTGTCACCCATTGACTCGATTGCCGAAGTTGGTGGACCAATAAACTTGACCCCAAGGGCACTCAGGGCAACGGCAAAGTTTGCCCGCTCACTGAAGTAACCGTAGCCAGGGTGGACGGCTTCGGCACCGCTAATCTGAGTTGCCATTAAGACGTTGGCTAAATTGAGATAAGAGTCAGTGTTCGTGCCGGCTCCAACACAAATCGCTTCGTCAGCCAGCTTAACATGCAGGCTTTCGCGATCTGCTTCTGAGTAGATTGCGACGCTCAGTACTCCGAGTTCCCGGCATGCTCGAATGACTCGACAGGCTATTTCACCCCGATTTGCGATTAGGACTTTCTTTAACATTAAAATTTTCCGTGACCAGGATGAGGGCATTTGATATTGCCAGCCTCGTCCATCGTATATGGTTCTTTCCCAACGGGACACATCGAGACGCTCGCCGCTCCAGGAATCTCTGCAACTGTTGCGTACTTTGCTTCTTCGTCAGTCGCTTTCTGAACCTTTAGTAGGTCTCTCACTTGGCTCAAATTACTCTTACAAATCATATCTTCTGCAGTCGCCTTAGCGTTCCCCAGAGTGGTCTGACCTCGGCCGTCTGCTTTTGCTAGTGGCTTAGAATCACCTGTTCCCTTCATGAATATCACGACGCAAACGAGGATGATTGCTACAACAATAAGACTAGCGACCAAGGTTTGTCCACGACTTCTCATTCTGCCTCCACAACCGCGATCACTTGACCGTATTCAACCGGCTCAGAATCAAGCACATTAACTTCGGCTATACGTCCTTGAACCGATGACACAACATCGTTTGAAATTCCGAGCGCGATAATCGCTCCGACAATGTCGCCAACTCCAACTTCACTGCCAACTTTCATGATGTCTCCCTTATCTCGGAAGATCCCAACATTGTGGCTCTTGATCAATTTTTGGTTTGAAACGGCTTCTTCGGCTTTTTGGGCTGCGGTTTGCTTGGGAGCCTGCGCAACTGGTTTCTTCGCTTTCTCATCGAAAACGGCGTGAAATTTAGAATCTCCTAGTTCTAGGTCTACTTCGTCCATGCCAGTTTTCTTGGCCAAGTTCAAAGCATGGCGGACAAGTGCAAAGTCCAACGGTGCCATGCATACAGTGTACCAAGCTCAAGGCATGAACCCCAACAAACCAATTTTTTCGAAATCCACAACGTCCTAGTATTTGTACCGATCCCACCCCGTAATTCCTATGGCATCAACCAACCATTGATAAAACACAAGATCAAACTTGTGTACTGGATTAAGGGGAAATTTTGGAAATCAAGGACATTATTCGTAAGGCAAGCGACCTTCCATCGATGCCTGAGGTCGCATTCGAAGTCATTCGAATTGCCGATCAAGCAGAGTCAAGCGCACTTAAGGTCGCCAACACCCTCTCACGGGATCCGAGCTTGAGCGCCCGGGTGCTACGTCTTGCTAATTCGGCCTTCTATGGCATGTCCCGCGAAGTTAGCTCAGTTCAAGACTCCGTCATTGTCCTCGGAATGAGAACAACAAAAAGCCTTTCCCTCGTTGCCGCAAGTTTTCCTTGGCTTCATATTGCCCTCAAAGGCAAAGGACTTAAACCCGAATTACTTTGGAACCACTGCATCAGTTGTGCTCATTTCAGCAAAACGATTGCAAAAAAACTTGATGGTGTTGACGCCGAGTTGGCATTTTGTATTGCGCTACTTCATGACATGGGAACTGTTGCCCTCTACTTGACCCTCGAAACCGAGTTCAATCAACTTATTCGGGCAGCCAAAGAGAGCGAAGTGCCTTTTGATCAGATGGAGCGAGATCTTTTGAGCTTTGATCATGCCGAACTTGGCGCGGCTTTAGCCGAAAGCTGGAATTTGCCCAAGATTTACTCTCAAGCAATTCGATATCATCACCGTCCATCTGTTTTGGAAGAATCCGATACCCTCGCCGATATCTTGCACGTCGCCGACATTTTGGTACGAAGTCGAGGGATTTCCGAAGGCCTTGATGGGGCATTCTATTTGCGAGACGAAGGCGCTTTTCAGCGACTTGGTTTTGAACAAGAATTATTAGAAGAGTGGCTCGATGAAACCCTAGCCAAGCTCAACGAACCCGAGGAGGATTCCGCTTATCGTGCGGCATAGCGAGGAAAATCAATATGAAACTTGAGACCATCGCACCATTTGTTGGCGCCGCACTTGAAGTTACCGAAAAGCTGACCGGCAAGCCAGCCGTACGGGGTGACTTGTCCGTCATGCAAGATCTCGTTACCCGGTGCCCCCTCAACATTGTTTCGGATGTCTCCGGGAGTATTCGAGGCATAGTTATGTTCGGATTGCCTCGTGATACGGCAATGAACTTAGCCGAAATCATCTTGAATAGAAGCTTAAGGGTTCTCGATATGTCCGTTTCTGATGCCCTAGTGGGCCTTGGGCAAAAAATTCTTGAATGTAGCTCAAGCACGCTCACCGCAACGGGTCCTGAGGTTGGCCTTACTCCGGCAAAAATAATCCGCGGTGTCAGTGTTAGTATTCCTACCGATGGCGTTCCGATTCTGGTTGTGCCCCTTCAGTTTGAAGAAATTGGCACGATTTACGTGAAGCTGAGTGTCAAAGAAGCGCAAGCAAAGATAGCCGCATAAGGGCAAAACTCCTACGTTTGCAACGCACTAGCCCAAACATCGTATTCTATTTCACATATGAGCGAACGTAAGATTCTCACGGGCATAACCCCAGACGCATTTGTCAGTGATTCTGATAAGTGGGCCCTCGACAAATTGAGGAATCTTCCCCTTGTGCCTCAGCTAGTTGCCAAGTTCTATGAAATTGGAATTGACCGTTGGCTGTATTGCTACAACATGAGCAGTTCGATTCGGTGCGGACCAAACCAATATCCGACTCTTTATAACATCATGCGTGAGTCGGCAAAAGTCATGGATATGCCTGAGCCAGAGCTATACGTCTCGAATAATCCGTTCACCAATGCCTTTGCGGGTGGAGTGGAGCGACCATACGTCACGCTCCGAAACTCGATGGTTGACGCTATGACCGACGAAGAACTTTACTTCATCATGGGTCATGAACTTGCCCACATCAAAGCTAAGCACGTCCTCTACTTCTCGGTTGGATCGCTTCTGTTTCCCCTGCTTGACCTTTTGGGACGCCGAACAATGGGCGCGTCAGATGTAGCAACTTACGCCCTCGTTCTCGCATTTTACGAATGGTCTCGTCAGGCTGAATTCTCGTCGGATCGGGGCGGGCTCCTTGTTTGTCAGGATCCAAAAACTGCGACCCGATCCCTCATTAAGCTTGCGGCTGGTCCTTCGCGCCTCTCGCATGAGCTGAATGAAGAAGCGTTTATGGAGCAAGCTCGCACCTATCAAGACGCGGATTCGCTCGACAAGTTGGGCAAATTTGTTCTGTTCGCAATGATGGGCAAGACCATGACTCATCCTATGCCGGTTCATCGAACTCAGGAGCTAGAGCGATGGGTGCAAACTGGGACGTATGACCGAATCTTGAACGGAGACTTTACGAAGGTCGCGTAAGAAACGAAAGCGCATTTAGGAGTGCGGCCCGATCCTCGGGACGCTTTGGACTTCGAAGCTTGTTTCTATTAGAGTTGACGAGAATCGTTCAAAACCGCTTCTCGCACCAGCCGCAATGCGGTCTGCTCCACCCGCTTCCAAATACCTAGGCTCAAAATCTCCCCAAAAGCATGGGGGAGTGGCGTTCGAGCCACACAATTTATTCACATTCTACTCAGTGGCTCGAATGACGCGGGGATGATGACCGGCTGACGAGCAAGCTCACAAATTACCGAATCACCGCTTCCCGAACCAGTCTCAATGCAGTCTGTTCTGCTCGCTTGCGGATGTCTTCGCGTATCCCGCGGAATTTACATTCCTCGACATGGGTCCCGCTTGCCGAAGCAATCCCAATGTAGACCAAACCAACCGGTTGACTTCCAACATCCGATGTCGGACCTGCGTTGCCAGTGATCGAGACCCCATAAGTAGTCCCCAGCTGAGAACGGATCGACTCTGCCATCAGCGAGGCGACGTCGCGGGAAACTGGGTTGACGAACTCGTCGGTGGTATCAAGCAGGACTCGTTTCGCGGATGGCGTATACGTCACAACTCCACCGGCAAAGACACAGCTGCTTCCGGGAACCATGCTCAGCCGCGCCGAGAGTCCACCGCCGGTCATTGACTCAGCACACGAAATGGTCTCGCCTTTCTCTGCGAGAAGGCCGATCAAGGCTTCTTCAAGCGTGGTTAGGTTCGTTCCGTACACCGCCTCACCCAAAATCTCCCTCACTGCCGCATCCGCGGGATTGATGATTTTCTCCGCCTCTGCCACTGTTGCCGCCTTGGCGGTCAGTCGGAGGTGCATCTCCATTGGCTGGGCATAGGGCGCAATGGTTGGATTCTCGGAGTCCATCAGGTGCTTGATCTTTTCTTCGACCAGACTCTCGCCAACTCCGATCACTCGTAAAACTCGAGAGTGGATGACTTGACCGCCACCCAGAGCTTCGAGCATCGGCTTTACTTGATCGTAAGCCATTGGGTCAAACTCGCCGCGTGGTCCCGGCAAGGCAAAAACCGTTTTTCCATTCTTTCGACAAACCAGCCCCGGAGCTGTGCCGTTTGGATTAGGAATCAGCTCGGCGCAGGTTGGTTTTTGAGCCTGTTTGGCGTTTGATTCCACCCACGGGGCTCCTCGCTGGGCAAAGAAGCGCTTGAGTTTTTCTTCCACTTCGGGCACGATTTCTAAGGTGTCATCAAGGGCAATGGCGATTGCATCACGGGTCAGATCGTCCGCCGTCGGTCCTAGTCCGCCTATAGTAACGACGACGTCTGACCGACTCAAAGCTTGCCGTAAAGTCTCAACCGCCCGGTCAAGATTATCGCCCACCGTTGCCCGGTGCCGACATGAAATTCCGCATTCAGCAAGGATTCGCGCCATCGTTGCCGCATGGGTATCCACAATTTGTCCGAGCAACAACTCGGTCCCAACGGAAACAATTTCGGCGTTCATGGTTCCATATTACTGGTTACCGAACCTAAAAATAGGTTAAGAACCGCCTGCTGAAACTGCTATTATTACAAGGGATGGCTTTACAATCGAATATCTCTTCCGACATGGTTGTTGTTGAGCCTGGGGCAACAGCCCCGCTGACCATTGACGTTGAGAACCTTGGTGAAATCGACGATCAGGTTGAAGTTAGTATCGAAGGTGTCGATGGTGAGTGGATTGCAATTCCGGTTCCAGTGGTCACGCTAAAGCCCGGAGAAAAGCAATCCGTCAAAGTCTTCTTCAAGCCTCCTCGTTTTAGCGAAAGCATTGCTGGCAATTATCCGTTCGTCGCAAAAGTTCGCTCACTGAACGATGGAGATACCCGCTCAGCGCAGGGTGTTCTTACGATCAAGCCTTACTTCAGCTTGACCCTCGAAGTAACCCCCAAAAAGGGTTTCATCAGCCCAACCAAACGCCAAAACATTTTCACCGTTTCACTCATGAATATGGGAAATTCGGAGCACATGATTCAGCTCACTGCTGATGATCCGGAAGATGTTTGTGCCTATGAATTTGACGAAGAACAGGTTGTTCTGGGACCAGGTCAACAAAAAGATGTCGACTTTTTGGTCAACCCCAAAAAAGG
>JAYUOQ010000479.1:0-7036 GCA_043760685.1 Armatimonadota bacterium
CTCAGAATGGGAAAATTGGTATCGACTCATGCCAATGGTGGATTTCCACAAATCGCTCGTTCATGGTCACCGTCTGTAACGACTTCACCTTTCGAATTATTGATGTAAAAGAGCCGGCCGAAAAGATGATGCAAATTGCCCCGTCGATGTTAGAAAAATACACGAACGGTAATCCGGTGAAGCGAGGAATGATCACATTCGATAATGTTTTTGATGTGGACGAAGTTCGAACCAAATGCGCCGAGCATGGGCTCGACCCAACCCTGTTCGTCTATGACAATCTGATCGTCTTTTGGCGGTTAGGAAATTCGGATTATCGACTGGATGGGGCCAAACCTGCGCCGACCTCTGGAAAGCCAAGTGGATTCTTAAGCAAACTCTTTGGGAAGAAATAGAGCGAAAAAGTAAACCTCTCCCACGTAGTGGCTCGCTCTTTTTAGCGTCGGAATATCTTTGAGATCCAAGACTTCAGTTTGGTTTTTTCTGGCAACGAAGAATGAAGAGTATTGTAGCTTGGATCGCCGTATTCCCATTCCAAAGGTTGTCCTTCCAATAAGGCTACGACTTGTTGAAGGTCTATATCTGGCGGAATGTTGTAACTTACGAAACGAGTACTGATTCCTTCGTAATAGCATCCGAAATCATTCAATTTTGCGTTCACTTCGGAAGATTCACTTCCTGCTTCGAGAGGCGAGTCGAAAAAGACTCTGATTGTCCGGTTGCCTGACTTTTTGATGACCTTCTCAAAGTGAGGGTAGTTATGCTCAGTTTGCGGTGGAGCAAGAACAATATCTTCCCACGAGACATCATAGGCGAAGAACGGCGAGTTGTCAAGGCGATACAGGTCATTGCCTAGTGATGTTGCCCAAAGTGTCTCAGTATTATCCGAATCATCGGTGATGGTTCGAATGAGGACCTTCGAATCTGGGCTTGATACCTCGCTCATGGGAAAAGCCATTGTACCGGTGACAGCTTCCACTGGTTTCTCCCTCCTTCGCTTCGGCGGACTGCCCCAGTCTTGTTTCAGCATCGCAGAAGTCGTACCTGTGCGCCGTAGCACGAAGTGCGGAGGAGTAAACAGTGCCAAGACGTGTTAACCCAGCCCATCGGAGGGTAACGGGGGAGGAACGAAGTTCCCAGGCGTTTCGGGACGTAGTGGCTCGCCATTGAAGTACTTGTCGATTGTATTGCTCTACTAAGTATTTTGGAGTATTATCATTCAAGGTAATAGTGATGAAGTGGTTAAATCTATGGCAAAGCAAATCCGACAAATTTAGTGAACATGTTGTCATAGAACTAATGCAAGGACATTTTCATCAACGGCACTTACTTACTGTTTTGCGAAATAAGTATCCGAAGAAATCACTGCTCGAATTAAATAATTCATTTAGGCTTGCCGTTCGGTACTACTTTGCAATAATTTTGCCAGACTTGGAACCAATCGAGAAAGATTATGAAATATCGAAATTGAATGAGGCAACATATGATGCCTTGGAATATAGGGAACACATTGGGTTGGCCCATGACTTAGCTAAACTAAAACAAAGTAGTTTTATGGATCGACATATCGATTTAACAAACTCCATAGAAGCAGTAAAATTTGAACTTATCCTGGCTCGATACGAAGTGAATGTGGACCGAATATCTGCGATCATGAATCCACAATCTGATATAGAAGTTAAATTTCAAGAATCTGTAATTGAGTGCCGCCTTGCCCGGTTCGCATATATAGATAAATTGTTAGAATCGCTTGTTGAGCGATACAACTAGGCGAGCAGTCTCATTTGTCATTGAAAATGAACAATAGAGGGTTTTAAATATTCTACATTCTTTGCCTTCTGATGTCACACCTGATATCCTGCGAAGGAAAAATGCCCAATAATCAGTCACGATAGATATCCAGAATCTGCTCTGTAATTCAATTAGCAGGCGCCCCCATGTTCTGTAACTTGCCAATACACTTTGCCATTTTGTTGCGAAAATCGTCAATTCTTTCTGGAGTCAAAAAATAGTCATCTAAATCGTTACATTCAGCATTTGCTTTAGCTTCCTCCAGTATCTGCTCTTTGGTACGATAATCGGCGGGCATTGCCAAGTTGATGGGCAAGTTTCTGAAGTCAATACCTGAGCCAATATAGTCATTAAACCCGTATGTGGAGAAGTGCGTAATGTTTCTCAGTCTGTGGTCCGGACTTTTTGAGTCGAACGTAATGACATAGCCAAACGGAAAAGCACTCAATTCAGATAAAAAGACCACGTTTGCTGATGCCATATCTCCTTGGCAACTCAGGCCCATACTTCTTGATGTATCTCCAGAGCATAAATAGGCATATACTTGGATTTCCGGTGGTAAGCCCTTTTGCCTTGGATTTGCAATAAACCTCCGTAAATATTCGTTCGAATCGCCAAACCCAACGGTGTTTATCGCAAGAAACATGGCAACAATTTGCTTGATCACTCGTAGTGGCTGAAGATAATAGAATCTGAAGACAGTTGGTGCTCCTGATGTTTGCACTAAGTGTTCTGCTCCTTGTTGGCACCAAAGTGCGTATGCCTTTGCATACCAGCCACCGGTGTTATTGTTGCATCTAGTACAAACTGTTTGCACATAGACGCCATTTTGAAAGTTCTTGCCTTGGGCTCGATCATCAGGACCTCGGTTCAGAACCGAGGGACCTGACATTACTGAGAATTGTCCTGAATTGAAGGCAGTTTTCGGAGGGACGTGTTCCTTGGACAGATGCCTATACTCGCCACAATAGTGACAATGACCTTCCATCTACAACCTAACTACACCCACTCGTTTCACCACAGCTTTGGCACTTCAGGCAGACGCCATTTCGGACCAGCGTAAACGCTCCGCAGTTACCGCATGGGTCGCCTTCGTAGCCTTGGAGTTTGGCGACTCGGATTTTTTCGGAGTGTTCGGACTGGCCCTGGGGTTTTGGAGCGCTTACTCCCCTCAACCGGTTCGAGGACTCACCGACCTCTCCCTCTGGCGAGGTTATTCTTGCACTAGGGGCCATGTAAGCCTTCTCGACCATCGCTTCGGTGTCCGAGACTTCGAACAAGCCAACGCCGTTCGCTCCATTCCCGCTCACCATTCGTTCTTCGAACTGCGCAGGAACACCTTCCTGGTTCCGAGCAAGGGATTCGGTTGGGGAGCCTAATGATTCCGGAGTTCCATCAAACGGCAAAGCGTTCTGCTCGCGGTTCGCGCTAAAACCCTTGCTGGAGTGGTCAAGCGACGCGAAGCCTGGGGCGACTTCCTGGTCTTCCAGGTCGTGCATTTCTTCTTCATCGTCAAAGTCAGGCGCTTGATCTGGACTACCGATCGTGTCGTTGCGCAGGTCTTCTGGCTTCACTTGCACCAGCTCGTTGCGTCCAAGGTAGGACATTGCAAGCTCGCGGAAGATGTAGTCGATGACCGAGGTGGACATCTTGATGTTGTCGTGACCAGCGACCGAACCATTTGGCTCGAACCTTGTGAAGACGAACGCTTCAACAAACTCTTCGAGTGGTACGCCGTACTGCAATCCAAGCGAAATAGCGATCGCGAAGCAATTCATGAGTGATCGGAACGCCGCGCCTTCGCGGTGCATATCTACGAAGATCTCGCCTAAGGTGCCGTCCTCAAATTCGCCAGTTCGGAGGTAGATCTTGTGTCCACCCACTCGGGCTTTTTGAGTGTAGCCACGGCGTCTGCCGGGCATGAGTCGTCGTTTGCTGATGTAGCGGTAGACAAGCTTGGTTGCGATGCGCTCGATTTGCTCTTGTTGGGAGATTCCGACGAGAGGTAGTTCTGGAGTCTCGTCCGTTTCTCCCCCCCTCCGTCCCTCGACAAAGTCACCTCGGGCCACCTCCCCTCGAGTGGAGGAGCTTTCGGCATAGGATGCTGCGGGTTCTACATCGAAGTCAAGACTGGCTTCGAGGATTGCTGCGGCGGAGTCACTGCTGGACGAGCTGAGCGGTTGGCTAAGCTTGCTTCCGTCTCGGTAGAGGGCGTTAGCCTTGATACCCAGTTGCCATGACAGCCAGTAAGCGTCCTTCACTTCTTGAACCGATGCTTCGCTCGGAAGGTTGATCGTCTTACTGATCGCCCCAGAAAGGAACGGCTGAGCCGCCGCCATCATTCGGATGTGTCCTTCGGCAGAGATGAATCGTCGACCCTTTCGTCCGCACTTGTTGGCACAGTCAAAAATCGCTAGGTGCTCGTCCTTGAGGTGCGGCGCACCCTCAACTGTCATCGAACCACAAACGTACTCGTTGGCCTCTTCGATTTGCTCCTTGGTAAAGCCAAGATAGGTGAGCATGTCGAACGACCAATCGTTCAATTCGTCTTCACTGATTCCGAGCATTTTGATGCAGAATTGCTCATCAACGTTGTACTTATTGAAAACGAACTTGAGTTCAAAAGCGGACTCTAGCTTGGTCTCAACCATCGCAATGATCTCGTCGGTAAAGCCCTTCGCTTTGAGCGAAGCATGGTTAATATGAGGTGCCGTAGCCAGCGTTTTGTAGCCGGTTGCATAGCCGATAACTTCGTCGATTTGAGTTTCCGAATATCCCAACTTTCGCAAGGAAGGCGGGATGCTTTGGTTGATGATCTTGAAGTAGCCGCCACCGGAGAGCTTCTTGAACTTGACCAGCGCGAAGTCTGGCTCGATACCGGTGGTATCGCAATCCATGATCAGACCAATGGTTCCGGTTGGAGCCAAAACGGTGGTTTGTGCGTTGCGGAAGCCTTGTCGCTCGCCAATATCCAGTGCCCTATCCCATGCCTTGTGAGCCGCTTTGAGCATATTCGGTGGGCAAATCTCTTGGTTGATGCCCATCGGAAGAATCGAAAGTCCTTCGTACTCCTCGGCAGGTGCATCGTAAGATGCTCGTCGGTGGTTGCGAATGACTCGCAACATGTGGTCTCGGTTGGCATGATACTTGGCAAACGGACCGTGCTGCTTTGCCATTTCGGCACTGGTAGCGTACGATTCTCCGCCAAGGATGCTAGTCAGCGCACCGGCGATGGCAAAGCCTTCTGGGCTGTTGTAGGCAAAGCCCATTTGCATGAGCAACGCGCCAAGGTTGGCGTAACCAAGTCCAAGAGTTCGAAAGTCGTAGCTAAGCTGGGCAATCTCCTTGCTTGGGAACTGCGCCATCAAAACTGAGATTTCGAGAACGGTGGTCCAGACGTTGATCGCATGGATGTAGCCTTCGAGGTCAAAAACGCCGGTTTCTTGGTTGTAAAGCTGAGCGAGGTTGATCGACGCAAGGTTACAAGCGGTGTCATCAAGGAACATGTACTCGGAACATGGGTTCGAAGCATTGATGCGACCATTGGCGGGGCAAGTGTGCCACTCGTTGATCGTGGTGTCGTACTGGAGACCAGGATCGGCACAGTTCCAAGCCGCTTCGCACAGGTCGTTCCAAAGTCCTTTTGCCGAGACGGACTTGATGGTTTTCTTGGTCGTTCGAGCCGTAAGATCCCATTGAGCGTCGTCTTCGACTGCCTTAAAGAAGGCGTTGCTGACTCGGATCGAGTTGTTGGAATTCTGACCCGAAACCGTGAGATATGCCTCTGATTCGTAGCCGGTATCAAAGGTTGGGAATTCGATGCTGGTGAACCCTTGCTCGGCGAACTGGATTGCCCGCTGAATGTAGTTAGTCGGAATCTCGTCCATTTTGGCTTCGGCGATACTCGTCCAAAGTGCCTTGTTTGTGCGCGGGTTGGCGTTGACGGTTCCATCAACGTACGCCGCTTTCATGATCGCATTGATATGGCGTTGGTTGAGCTTGGAACCAGTGACTAGGGCGGCAACCTTCTGCTCCTCCTTTACCTTCCAGTGGATGAATTCCTCGATATCTGGATGATCGATGTCGAGACAGACCATCTTGGCGGCTCGTCGGGTGGTTCCACCAGACTTGATCGCGCCGGCTGATCGGTCGCCAACTCGGAGGAAGCTCATGAGTCCGGATGATCGTCCGCCGCCGCTTAGCTTTTCGCTTTCGCCGCGAATTTTAGAGAAGTTGGTTCCGACGCCCGAGCCGTACTTGAAGATTCGGGCTTCTCGAGTCCATAGGTCCATGATGCCACCTTCGTTGACGAGGTCATCTTTGACGCTGAGGATAAAGCAGGCGTGAGGCTGGGGCCGCTCATAGGCGTTTTGAGAAACGCTGAGTTGGGTGGTCTTTGGATCGACGTAGTAGTGACCCTGTGCCGAACCCGTAATATTGTAGGCAAAGTGAAGGCCGGTATTAAACCATTGGGGTGAGTTTGGTGCGGAAATCTGCTTGGCGAGCATGTAGACCAGCTCATCGTAGAACGCGGTTGCGTCTTCTTTGGAGTCGAAATAGCCGAATTCTTCTCCCCAATGTCGCCAACAACCGGCCAGTCGGTGAAAGACTTGGCGTGAATCTGATTCACGGGTTTCGGATGGCGTGATGAACTCTTCGTTCATTGGGCTGTAGTCGGCTCCGCCAACTTTGCCTGGCGTCAAACCCGCTTTGCGGAAATACTTCTGCGCGAGAATATCGGTGGCAACCTGGCTCCATTGCGTCGGAACCATGACGTTTTCCATAAGGAAAACGGTTGAACCGTCTGGGTTGCGAATCTCACTCTTACGCGCTTCGAAGTCAATTCCGGCGTAAGGGCTCTTCCCTGATTGTGTAAAGTATCGTCGAATTTTCATGTCTCTTCCTGAGTTCCCCTGTTTATGATATAAGTTCTTTTTGTAGGTGCTTGAATGGCGTGAGCGCTTCCTCGGTTTGGACGCGTTCTACCATCTCGGCGAAGTCCGCAACGGTCTCAAATTCTTGGTAAACCGATGCGAAACGGACGTAAGCGACGGTGTCAATCGTAGCGAGTTCGCGCATGACACTCATGCCGATCTGCTTCGTACTGACCTCGTCGTCGAATTTTTGATATAGTTCGTCTTCGATGCGGCTGGCAGCCTGAGCCATAGTTTCGACCGATACTGGTCGTTTGCCGCAGGCGAGGCGCATGGAGTCGAAGACTTTTTCTCGATTAAAGTCACACCGG
>JAYUOQ010000480.1:0-7034 GCA_043760685.1 Armatimonadota bacterium
GGTTACGAAGTTGCAGGATTTGTTTGGTACCAAGGTTGGAACGACGGAGTTGAGCCCCAGAAAGCGGTTCCCGAATACGAACAGAACCTGGTGAACCTAATTAGGGACGTCCGAGAAGAGTTCAAGTCTCCCAAACTTCCCGTAGTTGTGGGGGAACTAACGGGCCCGTGGGTCAAAGCTGATGGCGGTTGGGAAGCCCTGAGGAGAGCCCAAGAAAATGCGGTTGAACGTTGGGAAGTGGACGGGAACGCAATCTTTGTCCCGACTCATGACTTTGTTCGAAAAGCTGAAGACTCACCAAACCCTGGTCACGGTCACCATGAGTTCGGCAACGCCGAAACAATTTTTCTCGTTGGAGATGGCATGGCGAAAGGCATGATTAGTTTGTTCGAGGCTAAAAAGACTTCGATTATTAAAGACTACGGATTGAAGCCATACGTTCGAACTTCAAAACAACTTCCTCACATGGAAAATAAGCCATGGAAGCTCGTTTGCACAATGCCCTTCAACTGCCACTTTCAAATGTGGATGGAATTGGAATCTGAGCCTGGAAAACAAATTCAACTGAATTCATCGAATCCGTTAGTACTCTATCTCACCAAAACCGAAACCTATACAACCAAGGCGGGACCGCAAATTGCTGAGGCGGAGAACTGGTTGAGCGGGGAGGGGGCAATATATACAATCCCGGCTGGTGTAAAGGTGAAGTCGGTCAAGTACCGTGAGACCGGATTTGATACTACTTTTGCCGGATCATTCGAATGTAACGATAGCGATTTCAATGTACTTTGGAACAAGGCTGCTCGAACCGCTTACATCTGCATGAGAGACCACTTTTACGATTGTCCAGATCGAGAAAGAGTCGGGTTCTGGGGTGACGGCACTCCCGAACTGAATCAATGTTTCTATGTTTTTGATTCTAAAGCTCATCGTTTGGCAAAAGAACTTGTTCGCCGAAAGCTTCAACCAAAGTTCTATCCTGGGCAGCATTTAGAGTTTTTAGGTGAATATGGGCTCTGGTTCTATTTCATGCAAACCGGTGACTTAGAATCGATCAAAGCAGTCTATGATCAAACCAAGACTTTCCTTTTCGATACCTACAAGTTTGGAAACAAGCGAACTTGGTTCGATTGGGGCAAAGAGAACAAAGACACCGCGGTTATCGAGACCTGCTTCTATTACAATTGTCTGGAAACTCTACAGAAAATGGCGATGGTAACTGGTCATAGTGCCGATGCGAACGAAATAGAGAAGAAACTTCACGACATCAAATCAACGTTTGATCAAAAGTATTGGAAAGGCAGTTACTACATGTCAAACCAAGTGACCGAGCCGGACGATCGGGCCAACGCAATGACGATCAATTCTGGTCTAGCCGACAAGTCAAAGTGGGAGTCAATCTATCAAAACGTCCTTACCAGGAAGACCTATTCAAGTTGCTTTTTTGATCGATGGGTATTCGAAGCTCTTTGCAAAATGGATAAGCCAGACGCTGCCCTGATGCGAATGGCGACTCGGTACCGAACAATGATTCCCGCGACGATCACAACCCTATGGGAACACTATGACCGCTGGTGGGCATCAAACATCGATGCCTTCGATGCCGGGTCTTCCTTGAACCATGGTTGGAATCCACCCGCCCTAATCCTTTCAAAAGAGATCTCTGGCGTGGAGCCAACTCTTCCTGGCTGGAACGAGTTCCAAGTCCTGCCTCAAGAGGCGTTTTTGAATTCAATCAAGATGAAGGTTCCTACAATTAAAGGAACAGTTAGCGTTGAAATTAAAAAGACATCCAATCAATATTCGCTTAAGGTGGTTGTTCCCAAAAATACAGCGGCCGTACTCGGAATTCCCATCGGCTCATTCAAAGACTTAAAGTCAGTAAGTTTGCAAGGACAACAAATTTGGAAGTCTGGTGTGACGGAGAAAGTAAAAGGGGCATCTTTCGTTGATGATATTAAAGGCTATGTTAAGTTCAAAGTGGAACCTGGAACCTGGACTTTAATTGGTCAGGGCACAGTTCTGATGGACTCTCCAAAGCCTTTACCAACCCCAAACCGCAAAGAGGTTGAACTCGAAAAGCGGGAGTGGACCGCATCAGCTTCGGTTCCGGACGGAATATTCAACTTCAACGACGACAAGATTGATATATCCGCGGCGAACGCACTAGATTACGACCATTGGAATGGATGGAGGGATTTGACCAAGATGCAGTATCCCGGTCAGTGGTTCCAAGTTGATATGAAGAAGCCTCAGTCATTCGACAAAATCAAACTAGACAACACCTGGGCGCTGTGGGATTCCCCTCAAGGTTACGAAGTCAGAGTTTCCAATGATGGAATCAATTGGAGCGAGGCGATTGCCGCTGGGAAGGGAGAACTAGGAATTACCAACATCACCTTCCCATTACAAAAAGCGCGTTGGATTCGGATCACACAAACTGGGTCAAGCTCCTTGTATCACTGGTCGATCTATGAATTAGGAGTTTATCGAGGCATCAAGTGAGTCTGAGTTTGTTGGGACTTGCCTTAACCCTCGGGGTTGGACAAAAGGGTCACGAGGATATTCTGCAATTGCGATCTCCGATCGCCCAACCCTATGCATATGTTCATGGTGGTTCGCATGTCGGGTTGCCCATTGCCGAGTCGCCCGACCCAACAATCAATTACCGATGGAACACGATCAAGAACGAAGATGATCTCCAGATCTATGTACTTCGACCGAAATTGGTGGTGTCAAAAACACCCCAATTATTTGGCAACCTAGCCTCTTTGACAAGTTCCTCGCCAAACGTCGAAGTAAAAGGCATTGGCTCGATTCGCTTAGATTTTGGCGTGGAGAGTGGTGCTTGGATCGAGTTTGATAGTCCTGATCTAGCTGGCGAAGTTGAGATGAGCATCAGCGAATACAATCAACCGGGCGTGGATAAGTCACGAAAGCCAGAACGGATCGGAAATACTTATCGGCTCAAGCTCAATGACGAATACTACGAGGGCGTTAGGTTCGGCTGGATTCATGTCAAGTCTGTTCAAAAACCGTGGCACATCACCGGTGTTCGGGCAGTTTGCCAAGTAAAGCCAACCAACTACGCCGGGAGTTTTGCGTGTAGTGATCCCATGCTGACCAAAGCTTGGTATACGTCGGCATATGGAGTCAAAGCGTCGCTCTGCAAAGACTATTTCGGCTCAATCTTAATGGAGCGAGGTGACCGCATTTCATTTACGGGTGACGCTCATCCTTCCCAGGCCGCGGCGCTCGTTGCGTTTGCAAACTATGACTTCGTCCGAAAGAACTTGGAGAATACGTCGAAGCAAGATAACGGAATCCGGAGCTACTCCCTTTATTGGGTTCTCAGTCTTCTTGACTATTACAAATACACCGGAGATGAGGCGACCCTCCAGCATTTCCTCGCCAATGCTGATGCAAAACTTGAGTCGGCTTACAAAGCCTTTGGAACCAACCCACCTCTGAGCTTCTATGGCTGGGACGACGGACTCGGTGCGGGTTTTGAGATATGGTTCCGGCAGAACACGGAATCCCAAAATGCCTACAAAATGCTCTCCATTCGACTATGGCGTGAATTCGCCTTAGCGATGGATCAAATAGGGAACCGAGAACTCTTCGACAAGTATCGACGATACGCCGAAGAGAAATATGCTGACGTTTCAAAATCCTCAAATTGGACCAAGGGCTTTGGAATCCATGCCTCTGCCGATGCAATCAATACCGACTTTCTCGACGCCAAGAAGCAACAAGAATTTTCAGACGGGGTGTTTAGCGATCGAGTCAATCGGCTTTCCATTTCGCCCTTTAATCAATATTTCATCCTGCAAGCAATGAGCCGACTTGGCAAGTGGGATGACGCACTCACAACGGTTGACGATATGTGGGGCGGCATGATCCGATACGGCGGAACCGCTACTTTCGAAGTCTATCGCCCTACTTGGAACTCCATCCTCGGTAAGAATGACCCAGTTCCAAATTCTCAAAGTGGTCTTACTAGTCTTTGTCACCCATGGGGTGCCGGAGTTGTTAAGTGGCTCAACGAAGACATCCTTGGAATCTCGCCAAAGTACCCTGGCTTCGACGAATACTATGTGAAACCACACTTGGGAACAAAACTCAACTGGGTCTCTGGAACCACTCCAACCCCCCACGGAGATATCAAATTTCGTTACGATGTCACCACTGGCAAAGGTCAGTTGATCTCGCCAAAGGGAACCGTCGCTCGATTGGGAATCCCAATGGCTGGGCGCTCAGTAAACCAAATCCGAATCAATGGCAAATTAGTTTGGGATGGTGACGCTTATGAGTTTGATGAGTTTGATGGAATCAAACCCGGTGGTCAACGAGATGAGTTCTTTATGTTTACATTGACAAATCCTGGGCAATACGACATCCAAACAACGTATTTTCCAGGCAGAATCAAAACGATTCCTTCAAAGGAAACTTATCTTGCAAGACTTGTTAAACAGGACTTCAAAACAAGCGGGAATTGGGGTGGAGTTTACGGTCGCGACGGCTACATTCTTTGCGGCTATCTTCCCGGCAATAAAGACAAACTGGAATTGCCGTCCTACGTCGATTCGATCGACTATTTCCGAGCCTTCCCAAAGGCGGGACGACCGGATTCGACCGTTTGGGAAGCGTCAACTTCAAATCCAGTTGCGCTCGCACCAGATAGACAAAACAGTCCAAATCGAGTTGCGTCCTGCGTTTCAAACTCCGATCAAACCATGACGTTAGCGATCAAAATAAAGGATCGCAAAAAGCATCGCATTGCCCTCTATTTCGCAGACTGGAAGAACCTTGGTTCGAGCCAAGATGTTGAAATATTGGATGGCGAAACGATGCGGATGCTCGCCCCAGTAAGCATGGTTAAGAACCATGTGAAAGGCGTCTATTTGGTTTTTCAATATGACCGATCAATAAAGTTTAGGTTCAACAAGATTCGGGGTCCGCTGGTAACTCTGAGTGGAGTCTTCTTTGACTAAAAACCCCGAACTTGAAAACAATCAGTCTGATGGTAGCAACTCTAAAGGCGAACCTGCTTGGGACCAACTAACTTGATCGACTTCCTCAATGTTCCGCTCGAAACGTCGTAGTCACCCTTGAACCCCCGAACCGTGGCAAACCCTTTCTTGTCTGCCTTAACCGTAACATCGGTCCACCAGGTCTTCGTCACGAGCTCGTGCCAAACTTTGGCTTGAGTTCTCAGCGTCCAATCTTTGCGAATCATTGCCGAAGACGGAATCCAGTGATCGCCCTCCCAAAATCCCCACATCGTAAAACCTCTGCTTTGAGGGTGCGCAAACCAAGCCGTTACAATGTCTCTGGTGTACTCACCTTGAGTCTGATCATCCCTTGTATTGAGGTCATATTCCGTGATCTCAACCGGTAATCCCGTCTCGGCTTTGGTCTGATCCAGCATTTTCCAATACCAAGAAATCGGTGGAAGAGCCTCGCCATAATGTGCTTGCAAACCCAGCATGGTTATCGGAGCTCCGAGGCTCTTAAGCTTTTTTGCATAACCCAAGAATTTCGGGTTGACTCCATCACCGTCTTTAACCAAATAATCGTTATAGACGAGGTCGGCGTTGGGCCATGTTGCCCGACATTTTTTGAAAGCTTCAACCGCAAATCCCAACCCGATCTGATCCTCAACATCATGCTCAGATACAAGTTCGTTCACGACATCAATGTTCTCAAATGGGATCGAACGAAGAGCATCCAATCGTTCGCCTAATGCTTTCGTGATTTCTTGGCTGAGCCTCTCCTTAGATAGACCAATGGTCCGCTTGGGCATCCACTGATTACTCGGCCAAATGATGTTATGCCCCTTGATTCGGTATCCGTTCGTGAGGCACCAATTGATGTTGTCGAGGTACTTCTGGCGAGTTGTTTCATCTTCCCAGCCCCAGTCAGTCCAGTATATTGGAGTTGTTAAGCGGCTGTAATTTGCCTTCATAAACGCAAAAAACTTCTGAGCGTCAGCATCGTCCCGCTTTGGATCGACGCCCGTTACCGTCCCAAAAGGATATTCATGGCGCAACATTTTAACGTGGATAGTTGCTCCTGGCTTAGCTTGAACGGTCAAAGTCGCTTTGCGGTTTTTGTCGATCATGGCCGCGGCTTGAGCACGCCAAGGAGCCTTCGGGTCCTGACCTTCGTAAGTCAATTTGGTGACCGGAAAGGTGTTTGGGTCAACGTTAGGTCCAAAATTTTTCCACGAAATGTTTCGAAATTCGAGAGTCTGCTTTTGAATGGCAAGGTGAAAAGTCAGGCACATCTTCCCGGCGGGATAGTCCTTGTCGGCCCGGAATGCTCCACTAAACCTTCGCCAGTCCGCCCCAGCGTTTCCCGATCCGTCGTAAGGACCGTCATAAGGTGCCTCCGGTCGCTGTGCGCGAACATTCCAAGTGCCAGTCTTCGATTCGTTTGTTGATAAAGTACATTTCGCCTCGTAGGTCAAATAAAGGGTATCGCCCTTCTTAATCTCAATCGCGGAAACCGGGCTTGTTAGTTCAGATTCGTATGGGTTCGCACCTTTTCTAAGGACCGATACTGTGCCACCGCCGATCGCACCGGTTCCACTTAAGATGTCTGCTGCTCCACGAGTGTGGAACGGTTTGTCTGCCGGAAAAACTGAGACCCCGTCGAACCGAGAACCGATGATCACAATGAGAAGCGGAAAGACCATTGACCAAAGTATAGCCTTGTAAAAGTCCAATTCGTAGGCACAAAAAAGGCTCCTGACGGAGCCTGAAAATGTTTGGTGGAGGCTAGGGGACTCGAACCCCTGACCCTCTGCTTGCAAAACAGAATGTACCCCTGGAAATGGGGTGCATTTAACCTGTGGAAGACACCCCGTAACACTGGATGACACTTGGGATGGCATCAGAAAGGCATCAAGATCTAAAAACTTACGACACTCAAAATTGGTTGAGGATCTACATATCCGCTCTCTTTAGGACTGAAATTCCTTACCTTAAATTATTTCAGATTGAATCTAAAGTCATGCAGGGAAGTGCCAA
>JAYUOQ010000481.1:0-2752 GCA_043760685.1 Armatimonadota bacterium
AACAAATTCTAACCGGTAATGTTTACACGGATTAGGAAATTTATCCGTTTCCACTAGTGAAAAATAAGTACGAGAAGATTGAAATTAATGCCCGATCTGGTCGTCAATTTCCCATCTTTTCCCCGCCGTACGTCTGGTTGGTGAGGTGGCTGAAGTCTAACCCTTCTTCCCGTGTCATTCGTTCCATTAACAAAGCAACCGCACCCCGAGGAGCGATCTTTTCTCGAACAACTGCATCAACCGTTTCAAAAACTGGGAGTTGAATCCCTTCCTGCCGAGCAACATGCATGACGGCTTCAGCAGTATTCACGCCTTCAGCAACTTGCCCAATTTCATTCAACGCTTCGCTTAAGTGCTTGCCCGATCCCATCGCGTAACCCAACCGGTAATTTCGAGAAAGCTTTGAACTAGCGGTCGCAAAAAGATCACCGACCCCGGCAATGCCGATAAACGTTTCTAGTCTGCCACCATGCGCCAAACCGTAGGTAATCATTTCCTTCAATCCTCGCGCAAGTAAAGCACCCTTAGTGTTGTCACCAAATCCGAGCCCATCCGATAGCCCACCGGCAATCGCTAATACGTTCTTGAGAGCGCCAGCAAGTTCAACACCCATGACATCGTCACTGGCATAGACGCGAAAGGCAGGGCATCTCAAATTACCAATGATTCGGTCCGCGATAGCCGGGTCTTTACTTGCCGCAACGGCGCCAGTAGGAATCCCTTGGGCAATTTCAATCGCCAAGTTCGGACCGCTAACTACTCCAACTTTTGCGTTCGGAAAACATTCTTCTGCAATGACTGTAACTACTTTTCCGGTAGCAGTTTCCAGGCCCTTCGTCGCCATAATCAGAATCGGAGTCTCGCCTTTCAGTTCGGCGAAGACGCTTCGAATGGCATTGGTCGGCAAAGCAACGTAAGCAACTGGCGCACCATTATAGTTTTTAAGATCATCAACCTTCAATTCCTTAGGGAACACGAAACCAGGCAGGTACTTCATGTTTTCATGTGTGCCACGCATGATAGTGATCTCTTCATGATCTCGACCATATAGGGTGACTTCTAATCCGTTCCGGGCCAAAAGTATCGCGAGTGCCGTGCCCCAACTTCCGGCTCCAATAACCGCAGCGTCCATTGTTACCAATTATATCGGTATTTATGCGGCAAAGCTTACGAAGAAAGCTTTGAACCTATCGCGAATCCAACGGCACACAACGCGATGCTTCCAATGGTCTGCAACGAAACATTGCCGATTGCCGCTAGATAGTCACCTTTTTGGAATTGCTCGACGACGTCGAGCGAGAATGTCGAATAAGTTGTATAGCCCCCAAGAATTCCTGTTCCAATAAATAACCGTTTGGGGTCGTCTCGGGATATGAATGCCGCCGTAATGCCAAGGAGAAAACTCCCCGAAATATTGATCAGGGCTATCGCCCACGGAAATCCTTTGAGAGGAAAAGCAAGTAAGAGTCCATAGCGTGCCATGGCTCCAAGCATCGCGCCAAATCCAACCAGGAACACATTCTTCATGAGTAGTTAATGTTAGCGTTTTGAGAGGTTGCCTTGCCTAAAACTTGACACTCAATTCAATATCATCCACCCAGTCACTTCAGCTAGGGCCACTGAAGCGACAGCCCTCCATTCTTTGGAGGGCATTGGACTGAAGTGCCCTAGTCGCTGGATGATTCAATATCACCTGGTTCAATCTCACCCAGGCAGGTCATCCTAATCAGATTTGCGACTCCACCAGAGCTTTCGAAGACTTTCCTTGCCGAGATTCGAACGACAGTTACACCAGCCTCGCGCAGGCGGCTATCTCTCGTCGCGTCCGAGAATTGTTTCAGCCCGTGAATCTTTCCATCAATTTCAAATGCAATCTTCTTTCTTGCGAAGTAAAAATCGACAATAATCCCTGGCAGTAGAGAGACCTGACGGCGAAATGTGAAATCCTTATTGTTTGCTGGTCTGAGAAGTTGCCAGATGATCACTTCTGGCGGACTCATCTTCTTTCGGAGTCTCCTTGAGCGAGCGATTTGCTTTGGAGAAGACTTTGAAAGTCTCTTTCTTGCCGGATTTTCTTCACTCATCGCGTTCCAATAATACTGAATTACCCCGAGCTTTGTATCGCAATCCTTCCCAAAGCATGGGAAGGTGGCGCGCCAGTCAATCCTTAATCTTCAGTATCGTTTGACTGGCGTGACGGTAGGGATGGTCAGCAAGATTAGAAAATGAACTTAGCCCATGGGCAGGACACGAATACGTGCAAAAATGAGCCATGCCGAAGAAAGTCTTGATCGCTCCAAATGCATTCAAGGGAACCATGAGTGCCATTTATGTTGCCCAGGAACTATCAAAGGCACTCAGTGACGCCTTTGAAGTCCAAATTCTCCCCCTGTCCGACGGTGGCGATGGTTTCGTTGATGTCATCCACTACCTCATCCCCGAACTAACGATGATGGAGACTGAAGTCACTGGTCCCATCGCCAACCAGCGAGTAAAGGCGAAATGGCTGTGGGATGCCAGCAATATGATCGCCTACATAGAGTCCGCCCAGGCCTGCGGTCTGTCACAGATGAACGGACAACTAAACCCAATGGAGGCTACATCACGCGGACTTGGAGAGCTAATCGCCGAAGCAATCTCTAAGTGGGCAACGGATATCTATATCGGTCTTGGCGGAACGGCATCGACCGATGGCGGTGTCGGCGCAATGCAAGCTCTTGGTTGGAAATTCCCCGACCTATACAATCGTGAA
>JAYUOQ010000482.1:0-7000 GCA_043760685.1 Armatimonadota bacterium
CCATCAACTGCCATCTGTGCGCCTTCAACGCTCAAATAGCCAAGCGAAGTACAACCGATGTATATCGCGAGTTCAGGAATCGTCATTCGAGCAGCGGCCAATTCGCCCTTCGATGCCATATCGATTCCGTAGAAGCAAGGATAAACGATCGGTGGAGCCGTAATTCGCACATGAACTTCTAAGGCTCCGGATTCAAACATCATCTTGACAAGTTGCTTTGTGGTGGTGCCTCGTACAATGGAATCATCCACAAGAATGATCCTTTTACCGCGAATGTGGTCGTCGAGCGGAGTCAGCTTCATTCGAACGCCAATTTCTCTCATGCGTTGGTCTGGCTGAATGAATGTACGATGAATGTAACGACTCTTGGTCATTCCCTCTCGAAAGGGAATTCCGCTTTGCTTGGCATAGCCAAGGGCCGCCGGAATGCCACTATCTGGAACCGGAACTACGATATCTGCCTCAACAGGATGCTCTTGAGCTAACCGCTCACCCATTCGTAGCCGGGCACCGTACAAGCCCGTTCCGAACATGCGAGAATCTGGTCTTGCAAAATAAATGAACTCAAATAGGCACATCGCTTCGCGTGGCGATTCGATTCCCTGTTCGATAGTCATTCCGTCTCGAGTGATCAGGGCAATTTCCCCCGGTTTCAAATCAGTGTCGCAAGTTGCCCCGACCGGTCCAAACGCGCATGACTCCGAAGCCAACATGTAGCCACTTTCGCCCAACTTTCCGACCGAGAGAGGACGGATGCCATAGGGATCTCGAAATCCAACCAACATGTTTGGTGTAAGAACAACAACCGAAAAAGCACCTTTGCACCTTCGCATGACTTCTCTCACGGCTTCTGCAGGACCACTTTTTAAGTTATTGACGATGATTCGAGCAAGGACTTCGGAATCTGACGTTGAATCAAAGTGTTCCCCTTCAGCTTGCATTTGCTCACGAAGTTCAACTGCATTAATGAGATTTCCGTTATGGGCTACTGCGATTTCGCCAACTAGGCTCTGACAATAAATTGGTTGCGCATTTCTCAAAACGCTGGAACCCGTAGTGCTGTATCGGTTATGACCGACTGCCATATCGCCTTTAAGACTGGCAAGAATTTCGGGTGTAAAAATCTGGTTAACCAGCCCCATGTCCTTGTGCATTCGAACCTTTTCGCCGTCGCTAACCGCAATACCAGCGGACTCTTGGCCACGATGTTGAAGGGCAAAAAGACCAAAGAAGGCGGTGCTTGCGACTTCTTCACCTGGGGTGAAAACTCCGACAACTCCACACTCTTCTTTGATGGCATCTCCTAAGAGTTCGCGGTGATCCATGGACGGAATAAGGATACCGACAAAGTGCCCGCCATACTGCCAGGTTACGCATGTTCTGTCAATTACTTGCATCCATACTAGGGAACAATTGCCCCTGTGCGAGGAAAAGAACACACATGGTCATTAAAGCAATTAGTGCCGCAATAACACAAGCGACGTCTCCTCCAGTGTCGGGTACGCCACCGGTTTCAGGAACGCCACCAGCACCAACGCCACCGCCTCCGTCAACGACGTCAAGTGGCTCAGGTCTCAACATTACAGCTTAATCAGCCGCTTGGCGGGTAGAAGCGATTCGACTTTGAGCTAAGCTCAAAACAAGAAAGGCGGTAGCAATTGAGCTACCGCCTATTTTTGTATCTAAAATTTGTTGATTAAACGTTGTAGGAAGCTTTCTTCAACCAAGCCTTTGGAATTGGCTTAAGACCACAAATAACTCGAGCAAACTCAGGGCTCTTGAGAACATTGGTCGCAATAACCAACTTAACCGAGTTGCCGCCTGGAACCTTTACACGTACCGTTTGAAGGTTTGCGTGCTGGATTCGGTTCTTGTGTGGAGCCTTGAACTTCCAACCTTGCGAGTGGCGGTTCCTGATGAACTTCGCCGTTGTATTACCTTTCTTTCCACTCACTTGACAGATCTTAGCCATGACTTCCTCCGCCGAACTGGATCGGCGCGAATGAATAAGATACCACAGTATGTTTCAGCTTTGCAATGTTTCTTCGTCTTCTTGCCTGATCCACTTAAATGAGTCTGGATTGCAGATCATCATGTAAAAAGCGGCGATTGCAACTGCAACTAGATGAATCCAAACATACAGCCAGCCTCGGGGAATCTGCAACTCCAAGATTCCATAGAGGATCGCCCCAAGGATGAATTTATAGATTAGCGGTCGAAAAGAGGGGAAGCTAATTCGATCAAGCATCCAAATGAGCAAGTAAAAAGTCAAGTTACTGACGATGGAACTAAATAGCCAAAAGCCCAAGGAACCACTTGTTCCGACCAGGGAAAAATAGGGCTTCACAAGCATGAAATCGCCAGTTATGTCTGCCATAGAAACAAGGCTCACAAAAATACAAAACATGGCCAGCCTTTCTTTTTGGCTGGGGATCGTTAGGATCAGTAATGGAAGTAACAGGCGCAATATTACGCCCGTCATTAAGACAATACGATAAACGACAAACAGCCAGAGAGGCTCGCCACCAACATAAGTCAAAGGATGAAATTGCTGTGTTTGAGAGGCTATCGCGTAGATTGATGGAAATGCAAGGAGAGTGGTCCCACTCAGCGCCACCACAGAGTGAGAAATCGTTGTTTGCTCCCTTATTCGGTCCACAACTGCTCGCAAAAGCGATCCTTTGCCGAACAAGAATGGTAATGCAACAATGGCTAATGCTGAAGATGCTTCGACGATAATCTGTAAATCAAAAAAGACCCTGCTTTTTACCAAAAATGCTGGAGCCCATATCCTAAGAAGCCCTGACGACATGGCAGCAAATATGAGAATGCCCCATTGCCACGTCGAATAAGGTTCGATAACCTCTTCTTCGAGCATGTCCCGTGGATAATTCGATTTAAGCCTTCCCATCGACTGAGTCAAGTCCTTTTGCTACGCGTCAGCGCTCGGAATATTCGGACTAGTCTCCGCCGACCATCGAACCCATCGACCAGTTCGCTGCAGAAAATTGACGAAGAAGATCAGCCCGGCTCCTCCGAAGAGCCCAATCGACATCGCAATAATGTTAGAACTCATTCCCAAAAACCGGACAATCCACAATGAAAAGAGCATGATTGCGATGGCTTTGACCGAATTCTTACCTCTTTGCATTAGTCCAACAAGAAGAATATTGAATCCAATTTGATAGACAACGTTAGGAATTGGGTTAGCGAATGAATTAAACGATTCTCGCTCCGTCGGAGTCGAAGTCAAAATCATATATCCATATTCTGCAAGTACATAAAAGACAATGGAGCAGGCAAAAATCATCAAGTATTTGATCCTATCTGCAAAAGTTGTTGCATTGACCAGCAAGAGAATCCCAATGGGACCACTCCAACTCGTAACGAAGAGGCTCAAGAACGATTCCACGTTATATGGCAAGTTCTCAAATACCCACAAAGGAAGTCGAGGAAAGTAAGGTTGAACGCTTTGAGCCGTTAGCAAGATAACCGCCGTAAACCAGATGGCAATTGGAGCAATAGCAAGGAGTATGGAAACCCCATCCGACCGGCAACCGATCTTTTTCCATATCTCTCGCCAGCTCAAATTGCCTTTCCAAAAAAACGGCAAAGCAAATAGAAGGATGGAAACGGCGGTAGCTATTCCGACTTGCAATGAATAGCCCCAATGGGCAAGGTTCTTGAACAATCCTAAAAGTAGTCGGAATGGAATTGAAATTAACGACGGAGCAAGAAGAAGAGCAACAACCGTCCACAGGTGCTTTTTCTCTTTTATCGGATGAACAATCAATTCATTTCCATTCACAATGCGATTCTATCACGTTCGTTCACTCGTTGGGGCTACTGATGCTTCCCTGAAGCCTGGAACTTTCCTCGCTTCCCCCGCTGCCCTCCCTCCTCTGCTTCCCGGCTTCCCGGCTTCCCGGCTTCTCTCACTTCTTTCGCTTCTTTCGCTCCCAGCCCCGCCGGGCGGGTACCCTTTTCCCAATGTCTGACTCTCTTCTCCGAACACCGCTGTTCGATGCCCACCTTGCTCTCAACGCTCGAATGGTTCCCTTTGCTGGCTACGAAATGCCGGTTCAGTACTCCAGCATCTTAGTAGAATCCAAAGCCGTTCGAGAAGGTGCCGGTATGTTCGATGTTTCTCACATGGCGAGACTTCGGTTCAAAGGAGACAGAGTTATTGAGTTCCTCGAATGGATTACGAGCAACGACGTAGCTAAGCTACAAGATGGACAGGGACAATATTCACTCCTTCCAAATGCGACCGGTGGTTGCGTTGATGACATCATTGTTTACCGAATCACCCCAACCGAATTTGCCATGGTTGTAAACGCCAGCAATCATGCGAAGGATGTTGCCTGGATCAAAAGCCAAAACACATTCGGCGTCGAAATCACTGACGAAACCGACGACACCGCTATGATCGCAGTTCAGGGCCCAACCGCTCGTTCAATTGTAGAAAAGCTCTCCGACAATCCAAGTGAAATTTCGACGGTTGGCTTGTTTGGAGTCGTGAATTGCAAAGTCGCCGGAATCGATTGCTTTGCTCCTTGTTCCGGCTATACCGGCGAAGATGGATTTGAACTCATCTGCGCCGCCGATAAAGCTGAAGCATTGTGGAACGCCCTCCTTGACGCCGGAGTTGCTGCCTGTGGACTTGGATCTCGCGATACCCTCCGAGTTGAGGCCGGACTACCTCTTTACGGACACGAACTTGAAGATCACTTGTCGCCAATTGCCGCTGGACTTGGTTGGGTTGTTAGCAAAACCAAGCAGTTTGTAGGGTCTGATATCATCAATGCCGCGCGAGCCAATGGCACCAAGACGAAACTCCATGGCATTCAGCTCAAAACCAAGCGGCTCATCGCTCCGGGAATGAAAGTCTATGTTGGCGAAGAGGAAGTCGGTGAAGTATCCAGCGGAGTAGTTTCGCCTTTGCTAGACACTGGTTTAGCATTCGGTTTCCTAAGGTCAGACGTCAAAATAGGAACAGAATGTGAAATTGACGTTCGAGGCAAACGCGAACCAGGAACGGTAGTGAGCAAACGGTTCTTTAAGCGAGCCTAATCGGCGGAGTCTACGACATCGATGAAGCGCTGGCGCTTTTCTTCGTCTTTCTTTTTTAGCCGAGAGAAGTAAATGAAGCCCACGCCCATAACCGATAGAAAAGCTATCCCAGAAAGGGTAACAATTAAATACAGATTATTAAAGTCGACACTCTCATTTAACATAGGATGACCTCTCTATTTTGGCAGAGTTCGGATGAGGAACCGATCTAAAAAACTTGATGTCCATACAATTCGGCACGACCTATGCAAGACATCTAGGTCATGTGCGGTTGGATGTTGGCTATTTTGGTGATACCTCGAAAGGTTTCACCGGTTATTTCAACGTGGCACAGTGACCTCAGCGGACTTCCACTTTCTAACCGCCGAGCGTATGGCCGAATTGTTGAAACTCCATTCAAATGTACTGATGCTTTCATCAAGCGCCTCAAACCGATTCTTTCGGTGGACGCAAACGGCATTCCATTTGGTCAATCCGATAGCTACGCCTTGACACTGACCGGCGAAACAGGTGAAAGCGTCATTGTCTATTTCACTAGAAGACCCGGGCAAGGACTGGAAAGAATGGACTACCGTCGTCGACCATCAGAGGTTTTGCCAAAAAACAACATCCCAACCGGGATTACATCGGTTCAATTTATGTCGATTGACCCGAAGACTGGAAAACAATCCTCTCGTGTTTACCGTGGCAGGTATTCTGCCAGACTCTTTCTTGGTAGTCGAATCGATGACCGAATTGCCGGAACCATCATTACGGTTTTCCCAGATTCCCGACGGAGCTTTGTAACGGGATCATTTAAGGCAAGATTGGATGGATTAGCATCACTGTGATGTATCATTAATGAGATTCCATGATGTCCTTGGCAGTGCTTTTTGCGTTAAAAACCCTTCAAGGAGAACTGGTCGAGGTTCGACAAAGGGATAAGCCACTTGAGATCATCAAGCAATCGCCCCTCAGGTTTCCGCCCAACAAAAAGCCTTACGAATTCGAGTGGTTAACCGAAGGATATGTTCGTGCTTGGAAGTCCACAAACGATCCTCAACTAAGATTTCGTGTCTTTTCGCAGGATCGGAAAGTCCACTCCGAGCAGTCCCTACAAACTGTCCAACTACTGCTTCGACTCTGGACCTACAATTTTAATGATCTTAAAATAGATCATAAGCCAGATTACGCACATAGCTGCGTAGACGTCTATCTCTGTTTTTCCGGAGTTCCCGGTGGCGAGCAGTTGTTTGATGAAGACCCTCAAGCGAAGGGCATTTCTTCGAAGGTCAACACGATATACATATACGACTTGCCGAGTTTCAAGCAGCCACTCGAAAAGGTTCGAGAAATTTGCCATGAATATGGTCACGCTTCCCTACCCGCGATTGGAGGCTACGACAAGCCTGAGTATTGGGCAAATGGCTACCTCGGAGAAAAGCTCTTCATGAACTGGCTGGTAAGTCAACCCAACATAACTTCCGACCAGCTATTTGGTTGCGATCCCGCAGTCCTGAAGAGCTGGGTCAATAAAACCAGCACTCCGCTCATCACAAAGGGTGCGACTAACTATCCGGCCACAAAATACTTAGTGGGTAAGTCTGCCGACTTCATGAACCATTACATTGGACTCATGCTTTGGATGCAGATTGCTCTGCCACCAAAAATCCTTTCGCAATCGATGAAGCTGATGCGAACGTATAACCCAAAAGATGTTCCAGCGTCTCTCGTTGAAGCAGCGGAGGGTGCCGAGCCATTTGCTTTCACCGCACCATCCTATCTCGTAGGCAAAACAGTATGGCTACCCTTCGGTCACTTAAGAATCGCCGGAGCAACGGTAACGGCAAGGAACGGTGGTTGGATATCAATCACCGCTCCCAAAACGCCAGTATCGGTTTATTAAAGCAAGCTCATTGCTAGCTTTTCAAATTCGGCAGGACTACTT
>JAYUOQ010000483.1:0-6965 GCA_043760685.1 Armatimonadota bacterium
GGAAGACATCATTGTTTTGACTTCGAGCTTGCCAGCCGGAAGGAGGGTCTTGGCGATATTCGTGAGGAATTACTCCTTCTTGACGAAAGATATCGAAGATCTTTGGGAAGATTTCAAAGAGTTGTGTATTAGTGAGAAACCTCTTGACGTGGTCGCCCCTCATCACACAGATCATGGTTAGATGTCCGTTTAAGGGTAGTGCGGATTCTGCCAGTCCAGCATTCATTGCTTCGTCAAGCTTGGAGCGTTCTACCTTACGAAGTAGGGTCTTGGTGAAGCCCCAATAGCTGCCTGAAAACCAAACTTCGACATTCTTTGATTTCCACACAATTCATATTAGACTGTGCGGGGAATTTTCAGTGCCATCAATATGGAATTGACAAAACAAAACCGGTTCTTGCGAACCGGCTTGTTTGTGGGGAGGGGATTTTGGAATGGCTCAGAAGCATTTTGTGCTTTACTGACCGACAACTTCACTTTTTCTGAGTTGCTACTTAATTAGACGCCTACTGAGATCTATTCATCATGCAATCATCAGATTGCATTCAATTTCATTATTTGAGATTGATCGATGCTTTTCAGATTAGAAGTCGAAAACGGAATCTGCGATTCCATCATTGACTTTTACATTTAAGTATTTCGATTCGGCGGCAACTTTGTTTTCTGAATTCATGACTCGCAGAACGGTTGGAATCGTAATACCTTTGACTGTCGTTGGACTCAGATAAAGGAATGTTGCACGAAGTTGACCTTGAAGTCCATACCATTCACGCTTCACCATGTACTTTGCCGTTTTGTCGAGCCAAACGCGATGCCGAACTGGATAGTCAAGGCTCTCTGGAAAAGTCAAATCAAAGACAGGATTACCGGTTTCTCGATCAAATCGCACGAATTTTGCGTTCAAGAATTGATGAGCTTCGGCGTTGGTTAGGATGACAAAATCCATCATGGTTTGTCGTTGTCCGGGCTGACGAGACACGTCTGATTTGCTCTTGATCCGGAGAACGGGAATGCTAATAAGCTTGCGTCCACCATTGACAATTGTAAATCCCGCAGTGTCTTCGGACTTCGCATCAATTCTCAACTTAAATGGCTCTTTGCCACGAAAGGTCGCGGAATCAAGTTGAGAGTACTGAACCACGTATGATTGGTCAATTTTTTGAAGCTCTTTGGGCAGTCTTTTGGTCAAGGAAATGTTGAAGGAAACATCCTTCAAACCGTTTGGCAAATAGGAGTCAATACTGGTTGATTGAAATCCTCCCATGATCAAAGTTGCAAAAGTTGTTGTTATCATAAGTGTGTTCTGTATATTTTGACTCGTATACTATCCAAAGTATGCAGACGAACGGGCCGATTCAAGATTACGCCCGGTATGCGTCCGCCAATTCTTCTAAATTACTACGTCCTCATGCGCCCGGAGAGACGTCGGATTCCGCGATTTATATTTACCGGAAGTCTTTTTCCGCGGTTTCTCAGCTGGCTTTGCTGCCAAGCCTCTTCATCAGTGGATTTGCGGTTGTTTTTTACGAGCTCATTTTTCCAAAGCTTTTTGAGACTCAATACGAGTCTGATACCAATCTGCAGATTTTAGAATTCTGCCTTTACTTATTTGGTGGTTTAACTGCGGGATTCATCGTTGCAACAATTGGGTTGGCAAAAATCGCCACCTATGCCCACGTATTAGTTGAAGCGTCGGTCAATAATGAAGAAATTAACCGTGTTGAAATTGAGCGGAAATCGGCGGGTTATTTTGGGGTTGCCTATCGTACGATGCTACGAACAATTTGGTTCACACTTGCCGCGACCATGATATCGTTGGTGCCAATCATCATTGCGGGCTTGATGATTTCGGTAACGGCCGACGACAATGTCATTCCTGGTTTGGCGGCGATCTATTCATCGCTTGGAATCCCAATTGGCGTCATATGGAGCTTGACCCGGCTCAATATAGGATTGGGTGCGGTATCGGTTGCTCTTAATGAACAGAAGAAGCCTAAAGAAGCCATTCAACGATCAAAGTACTTATTCGGCTCGAAATCTAAGCCGCCACCCAAAGCCAATCCGGCAGCTTCGGCAATAGGCGGTTCTCTCCTCATTTATCTGTTACTTCGGCTTGGCTATTCGTCTCTCATGTTGGCGATTGGGGTTGAAGAGATGGTTACCAAAATCTTGCCAACTCCATACCTAAAAGTTGTTGGCAATATCGTCATGGGCATCCTTCCAGAGTTCATCACGATTTGGCTCGTCACTCCTTACGTTGCGATTGCGGCAGCAATGTTTTATTACCAAAGGCGAATCTGCGTGGAGGGCCTCGATATTTCAATTCTCAATGAAAAACTTCCTTCGAGCCGTCGCTAGTTTTGTTTTCTTGGCTTTCGTCATTTCTGTTCATGCAGATTGGACGAAGTTGAATGAAGAATTTCGGAAGATCTCCAATCATGACGATGCAGTCGCTCGATTAGAAGAGTCGGAAAAGGCCAATGGTTCCGACCTTTATGACCTGATCGAGGAATACCATTCTTCGACGGCAAAGAAGGACAAAGATTCCGCGTTTGAATCCATCGAGCACTGTTTGTCCGCAAATGCTTTAAGCGAGAATTTTAAAGTATCTCCCGGGGCCGATAGCAGAGCCAAAGAGATCAAGAAAAACCCTATTTACAAGACGGAAAAGGAAGTAATATCGTCAAATTGGATTCAAAAGCTGTTTGAACGACTTCGGAATGCATTTAAGAGTAATTCCAAGGAGGAATCAAAACCGCAATCACCACCGCCAGGATGGGTTTTCCCGTTGATCCAAGGTTTGTTCATCGTCTTTTGCGTCGCGATTGTTGCTTTAATCATTTTCTTGCTGGTTAAGATTCCTTGGAGTTGGACAGCGGCGGGTCGTTCCAAGCGCGTCAAAAGGGGAGGCATGCTTGAAGCGGGAGAAGAATTGCTCACCGAAGATGAGTATCTCTTAGAGGCAGATCGATTGGTCGCCGAAGGAAAGTATCGAGAGGCATGTCGGGCGCTCTATCTTGCATCGCTTCTTCGAATCGACAAAGCGAGAATTGCGCGTTTCGAATCGACTCAGACCAACTGGGAGCATTTGCGCCGAATTGAAAACAGCAAGTCCAGACCAGAACAACTTCAGTTTAGGCCAGCGACGAAAGCTTTCGACTTGGCATGGTATGGCTATCGAGTCAGATCTGTTGAAGACGTCGCTATATTTCGAGACACCTATATTTCGATTAAGGTGCTCACGGAAGGGATGGCATGAGGACGCCCGGCAAAGTTGCAATATGGGTCTTCTTTCTTGTCTTCTTGGCGATCGTTATCTTGCAGTCTGGAAACTATAGCTATGTTCAAGATAATAGCTTTAAGAATTATGGTCCTTCTGGTACTTCCGCTTTTCTCGAACTAGTGAAGGGTTCGGGATACAAGGTCAACGTTGATGAGACCAAGAGTCCTAAGGTTTCATCGACAATGATTATTCCGGTTAGCAAAACTCACCAGGAGTCGTTTAAGAAATTTTTGAATTCGATTAAAGGTGAAACAACGGTGGTAACTTTTGTGATTCCGGACGAAGATCGATCCAAGCACGTAGGACAGCAGATCGTCAACAACGTAACCGCTTCTCCGATTGGCGAAATGAATCCAATCCGAATCAAGTCGGACATTTGGCAGCAACCCCAATTGGAAGGCGGCGAAACGGCAGACTTGTTGTCCTCGTCCTCGGGGAACACAACGATTGCCCAGGTCGTTTCGAAAAAGAAGATTCGCCTGATTCAGCTTCTTGATTCGGCCTGCATCACGAACCGCCACATTGAAAAGTTGAACAATTCAAGCATTTCAATGGGTTTGGTTTCGATGGCGCTGAAGCCAGGTGGTGCTCTCACCTACGTGACGACTTTCTCATCCCGAGACTCTGAAGATAGCCTCCTTAATAAGCTTGGAAAGCCTTTTGAAGCGGCTTGGAGCCAACTCCTGTTGCTTGTCATGGTTATCTTTATCACCCTTTCGGTGAGATTTGGATTAGCTCCGGAATCAAGGGCGAAGCAACGTGGTGCAAGGGAGCTAGTCGACGGTTTAGCCTGGATGACCAGACGTAAAAAAAATGCCCGATGGGCGCTTAGAGCGGTGTTTGATCGTGTGCTGGCAGAATTGGAACGACGCCACCGAATCGGTCGAGATCAGATCATTCAGCGTCCAGATTTATACTTAAGTCCAGAGTCCGCAATTATTCTTAAGGACGTAGAAGCGGCAACGATGAACGATATTAGTGAACAAGAAGCAATTCACTATGCAAAGCAACTCAACCGACTGGTATAAGTGAAGGTATGAAAGTTGGTTTCTTAATTATCGTTGCCCTTATCGTTTCTGCCGGAGCATTTGCTCAAACACCACCTACGACACAAAAAGGACCGATGCAATCAAAAGGGGCTCCAGGACAAGTAAGCGATGCAGCATTGAAGAAACTTGAAGCGGCTTATACAACTGCGAAGGCTTCTTACGCTAAGAAACCAAAGGATTCCAAGGTTACGAAATCCTTTGTTGACGCAGCATATTCCGTCGGTATGGGTCGAATGTACTCAAACTTGCCACCTCGACAGAAATACTCTGGTGCACTTGATGCCTTCCGAGAAGTTTTGAAAATAAACCCAAAACACAAAGGTGCCAAGGATAGTTACGAGATGATTGCGAACATATATAAGCAAATGGGTCGGCCGGTTCCTGGCGAAAAGTAGAGTGCCTGAACTCAACGACGAGCAGCAACTAAAGATTTTCCGGGGGTTTACCAAGTGGTTCGCGTTAGCGATCACCATTTTGGTTGCCCTACCCACGCTCTATTGCTATTTAATTCGGCCTGATGGCTCGTTGTACTTAGGTCTTCAATACAACTTAGATGACCACATGGTCTATGCCGGTTGGATGCGACAGGCGATGGAGGGGCACATTACCTTCGAAAATCGCTTTACCACCGATCCTCAGCCGGGGCTTACACTCCACTTGTATTATCTTGGGCTTGGCTGGATAGCCAAGCTAGCGGGAATCCCGTTAACGATGACCCTCGCCCGATTAGGGTTCACATTCTTAGCCATTACCTTGCTGAGTCGGCTCGTTGAATTTGTAACCGAGAAGATTTATCCTCGAAAACTTGCCTTAGCGATGGCTGTACTGGGCGGCGGGATCGGTTTTCTGGTCTGGCACAATTTCGGCAAGGCAATCGTCAAGCCTGGCAATGATTTGGTAACCGGAATGATGCTGTCTCGTTTACCCAACGATGTATGGCAGCCGGAAGGATTCTTCCTTTATAGTGCGCTCACCAATAGCTTGTTCATGGTTAGTGCTTGCCTGATCTTTGGGGTCCTAATTTCTGTTCTTAAGGCAAAGAAAAGTGTCAAAGCGGTTTTGCCGGGGGCGGTTTGCTTTGGCGTGCTAATGAACATTCACAGCTACGATGTTCTCCTGATTGCTCTTTGCCTTGTCGGTTTCGTCGCAACGCTTCTTGGTTCAAAAATGCTCTCAGGGACATGGATGTGGCGGGCGGTCATGATCGGCTTAGGGGTTCTTCCCTTTGCCTTGTGGTTTGCGTACGTCCTCAAGAACGACACGGTGTTTCAGGCTCGGGCAGCGACGCTGACTTATTCGCCCAATTTTCGGCAGATTTTTGCCGGGTACGTTTTACTCATTGTTCCGGCATTGGTTGCTCTGTATGACAAACGCAAGTTACCAACCATTGCCATCGGCATCATGGTCGTGATGTTGGTCGGTCTCAACGTTGCTGCCGCCAGCCATCTGGGTGACGAGTACTTTATGTCGGGTGCCATTTGGATGTCACTGTTTGGCGTGGTGCTTGTCGCGTTATTCCTACTTCGACCGGAGAAGCCTGGGCTCGCCTTGATTGCGGCGTGGGCCTTCGTTGGAATCATTGCTCCATACTTCCCGGCTCTCTTTCAGCGCAAGCTTGCGATGATGCTCAGTATTCCTTGGGGAATATTGGCTGGTATCGGAATAGCAATGGTTCTGGAGAAGCGAGAACGCGGACAGCGTAACTTGCTTACTACGCTCGGCATTATTGTCTTATCGGCTACCGGAATCCAATGGTTTTCCCGCGAGATTATCCTGGCGAAGAAAAATGTATCGAATACAACTGTCCACGCAATCTACTATTCAAAAGATGTTCAGGCAATACTTGACATCCTGAAACCGTTAGGTGCTTCGGCAACGGTTGCTGCGCTACCGGGCATTCCCTCTCCCACGGTTGATGAAGCTGGTAATCCAGTTGTCGATTCCTACGAAACTCCGTTTATTACGGACTTAAACCCGATCTTTGTTGGGCTTGCGGGAAGCAAGGCTTTTGCTGGACACTGGAGCGAAACTCCAGACTATGAAGCGAAGCGAAAGGCGTTGGGGTCAATGCTAAGCGCAGATGCGGTTAGTCCGAACCCTTTAGGTATTACGCATTTGGTCTTCCCTACTGACCACATTCCCAAGAATCGAGGGCCGGAAGAGTTTGGCGAAGTATTGTACCAAGGTCGGGAATTTACGCTTATCAAGGCGAAATAGCGAGCAAAGAAGCTGCTTTTTTGCCAAATTTCTTCGGAGAACCTTTTCAATTAATGCACGGCTAATGCCCGGTTTGTATCCTGGTTAAATGGCGAATCTATCCTTCTCTTCTTGAGAATGTTGAGTTCGCTAAGAGTTGCAGATCCTTTTTTATAGAACAAGGGAAGCGACCATGAAACAGGATCTACCATGAAAAAGTTCACTTCCCTTTTCTATTTATTGCTTATATTTACGTCACCCTATATAAGCGGTGGAGGAGGCTTTATCTCTGACGGTAGTGTGTCTTGTACTCTTACACGAAGCAATTGCTGGAGAAGTAAATCCACTCTGCATTTGATGTCTTGGGGGGGTACCCGTTTTTGGTAGTCCCTTTTTGTGTGTGACGTATTACTTGCGACGACCCGACATTATTGTTC
>JAYUOQ010000484.1:0-6961 GCA_043760685.1 Armatimonadota bacterium
AGGACGCTAAGGAATTTATGCTAGACGTGGCTCACCGTGTCGCTGGTCGCTTCCAATTGACCACAGACGGACACAAAGCCTATCTACGGGCCGTTCTGGATGCGTTCGGCACCGAGATTGACTACGCCATGCTCGTCAAGACCTACGGTAACGACTTCTCAACTCCTGAGCGAATGTACAGCCCAGCGGTTTGCAATGGCATTAAGAAGAACGCGAAGATTGGCGATCCCGACGAAAAGCACATAAGCACCAGCTACTCAGAGCGACAGAACCTTACCCTGCGAATGCAGAACCGAAGATTCACACGATTAACGAACGCCCACTCAAAGAAGATTGAGAACCACGAGGCAAGCTTAGCCCTTCACTTCATGTTCTACAACTTCTGCCGAACGCACGAGTCTTTGAATATCTCGACAAAGCAAAAGGTAACCCCAGCAATGTCGGCAGGTGTCACGAATCACGTTTGGAAAGTTGAAGAAATTATTGCTTTGCTAGGGAATTGAAACTGTACCAGTGCCATAATTCCGGTGGATACCGTTGGTGCGACTTGCCATATTACACTGAGCAACTTACAGCAGTAGGTATTGCTAAATACACCGGTTCTTCAACTGGAAATATTGTTCAGTCAACCGGTTCTGGAAATGCGTTAAATAAGGCATTATTTCATCATGCGGTTTATGGAGCTGTCCAGGCAAGAGCTCAATTCAATGCATTGAACGGCCTAAGCGACAGAACAATCAAATTGTCCTTGACAAACCAATATGGTTCTCCAATTGAAGATTTTTATAGCCGCACTGCCAGCGGTCTAACCGACACAAGTTTTGACGTGGCATCCTCTGGGACTTATTATTTGACAATTTCTGGACAAAGCATGCTTAGAAAGAAAATCTCTATCTCTTTGACTCCAGGTTCGCTGAGCAACATTGGAACGGTCTCTACCTATCTTGGTGATGTGAATGGTGATAATGTAATTAATAGTGCGGACACTGCGCTAATTTCAAATTATTTAGGCGTATCTACTGGCTCAACAAGGTGGGTGTCTGGGGACGAGACTCTTTCGTGGACGGCCGAGGATTGCGATCTCAACGGTGATGGAACCGTAAATACCACTGACCTTGCGATTGCTCAAGCGAACTTAAACGTTGTTGGTGATTGACTAAATATAGGCGTGGCTAAATGAAAAATTAACCTTTCGATTTCAATTTTGAAACCAATAAGAATATATATGATTGCACTTATTGCGGGAATTCAGATAATCAATACTCCTGAAACTGGATTTAAGGCTCGCTTAATTGGCGGCCTGTCAGATCGTGGAGTAACATTCAAGGTCATTAATACCAAGTCCAAGGTGCTGGTGGAAGAATTTACGGCAAACACGGTAAACGGTCAAATTGACACCTCATTCGCGATCAAAGCAAAAGGAAAGTACCGCATTCGTATTTCATCCTTTGGAATGTTAACTCATGCATTTCTGTTAGAATTTACCCCCGGCCAACCTGTGAATCTGGGAGATATCAACGCATTTCTTGGCGATGTTAATGGTGACAATCGTATTGATCAGAAGGACCTGAGCCTTATCAAGAGTTTTCTCGGTGTCAAATCTACTTCCCCAGTTTGGAATGCGGGATATGAAAAGTCCGAATGTCCAGGTTCGGATTGTGACCTAAACGCTGACGATGTGATAGACAAGAAAGACTTTCAGATCGCGTATGACAACCTTGGAAAGCGTGGTAGTCTCCGCTAATATCCGATGCCGTGGGGCGACACCTACCTCAAGCAATAATGTCGTGGACCACGTTTCCGTAAACATCCGTAAGCCGAAAATCCCGACCTGCATGACGATACGTTAGCTTAGTGTGATCGAAGCCCAAAAGGTGCAAAATCGTCGCATGGAGGTCATGAACGTGGACCGGGTTCTTTTCTGCCTTGAATCCAAATTCATCGGTCGATCCGTAAATCGTTCCGCCCTTTACTCCGCCGCCTGCCATCCAATAGGTGAACCCGTAATGATTGTGGTCTCGTCCATTAGACTTGCCCGCATTAGATCCCGGCGTTGGAAGTTCAACCGTTGGAGTTCGACCAAATTCGCCGCCCCAAATAACCAATGTCTCCTCAAGCATTCCTCGCTGCTTCAAGTCGGTCAACAACGCACCAATACCTTGGTCCGCTTCCTTGGCGAGGTTTCGATGCGCTACCGCAATGTCATCATGGCTGTCCCAAGGCTGTCCGGCTCCTTGGTAAAGCTGAATAAATCGAACCCCACGTTCCGCTAACCGACGAGCAATCAGACACTGTCGGGCAAAGTTTCCCGGCCCATACATTTCCTTCGTAGCCTGTGATTCGCGGTTCACATCAAAAGCATCGGTTGCCTCAGTCTGCATCCGATAAGCAAGCTCAAACGACTGAATCCTGGATTCCAAAGCAGGGTCATTATCCCGCTTCGCAAGGTGCTCCTTATTAAGTCTTTGAACCAAATCGAGCTGCTCTCGCTGGTCGGTTGGCAAAGTGTAGTGGTTCTTGATATTCTCGACGATTTTGTCAATATCGGTCTGGTTGGGATCAATATACGTTCCTGCCAATACGCCAGGCAAAAAGCCCGATTGCCAATTCTGAGTTTCCTGAATTGGGAACCCACCGGGGCACATTGAGATAAATCCTGGTAGGTTTTGGTTCTCAGTCCCCAATCCGTACAAGACCCATGAACCCATCGAAGGTCGCACCTGACGTGCATCTCCACAATTCATTAGCATGAGCGAAGGCTCGTGATTAGGCACGTCCGCATGCATGGAGCGAATAATGCACATATCGTCCACATGCTGTGCGACATTTGGAAAGATCTCACTGACCTCAATGCCCGACTGCCCGTACTTCTTGAACGAGTAAGGAGACCCAAGCGCGGCTCCAGTCCTCCTCTCTGTAGGTAGGCTTAACGGAATAACTTGTCCGTGATACTTCGTAAGCATGGGCTTCGGGTCAAAGGTATCAACCTGCGAAGGCCCCCCGTTCATAAACAGAAAGATGACCCGCTTAGCCTTGGCGAGAAGGGGAGGCTTCTTCGCCGCCATCGGGTTATAAGGTCCAACTTGTCCACCAGCTTGCAAGGAGGGTGCACCAAGGGCCGATTCACCAAGCAAACTCATTAGACCCACCGCGGCAAATCCATTGCCCATCCGACCAAGAAGCTCTCGTCGAGTAAGAAAGAGGCCTCTTATTTGTTTGCTATGATCAAAATCGGACATGGTTTCTCCTTAACTAGTCTACGAATAAAAACTCGTTGGTCATCATCAATGCTTGTGCATAAAGCGTAATACGGGTAAGCGGTTCCCCAGGTGGAGGACCAAAGCCAGATTTTGCGCTCCAAACTCGCTTTCCATCGGCTGATTCAATCGTTGGACTCCACTCGGTTGCATCAAAGCCGTCATTAGCTTGCGGATCCATGATGAAGTCAAGAGTGTCACCTTTTTGGACATTGATGGACCCAACTTCAGTCTGAGTCATCGAATTATGGACGACCCACTCCCCAAGCAAACCCTCTCTGCTCGATACAATCCGAGCCTTCACTCCGTCACCACCTGCGTTCGAGTGCTTGAGCCTAGCTTTCACCTGAACGACCAAAGTTTCGGGCGCAACCCATCGACGAACCAATTGATGAGCGGAATCCCGACCGGGATGTCCACCATCAGGATTAAGAATGATATATCCGAGCTTGGGGTCCGGCAAATCCTTACTTACTCGGTAGCTATTCTCACCGAAAAAAGCGAGAGGAGTGAACGCCGATGTCTTTTTAGTCGCGCCATCATATTCGCCAAAACCATACCGCCATTCGCTTTGAGGGGCAGCTACTTTAGATTGACTTCCAGGCTTCAAGTATCCCAACCCAGCCGTTATCTCCGAAGCATCTGGCTGGCGAGCAAAGAGTAGTTGGTAAAGGCGCTTGATCCTTTGAGTATCATCCGATGCTCCAACCAGTTCTGGTCTTGTGGTGGCAATTTTCGCCTGTTCGATGCTCAAAGGCGAATTCATAAAGAACAGAGCCTGTTGGGGGACTGTCGTCATAAAGCGTCTCGCACTTGTGCTGTCCGGGGAGGCAAAGTCAAAGGTCCGGAAAATGCCCGGTAAGTTCTGCCGTTCAACAAATCCGTAAAGCGCCCTTCTAGGTGTATAAGGCGCACTCCAAAGATCGACTGATTTGCCGCCAACTTTGCTTTGATCTAAACGCCCAGCCGCTAGGAAAACCGAATCCCTCAATTGCTCAAGATCAAGTCGTCTCCGATTCATATGGCTCAGATATCGGTTTTCTGGATCAGCGTTAAAGGTGGCTGCCAAAACCGTACTAGATTGGCGATAAGTGGCTGAAGAAACAATTAACTGATGGAGTTTCTTAACCGACCATCCGCCTTCCATAAAAGTTGAAGCTAAATAATCCAGCAACTCAGGATGCGTCGGACGATCACCCTGAAAACCAAAGTCAGACGGTGTCCGCACAAGGCCAGCCCCAAAGTGCCCTTGCCAAACCCGGTTCACGAACACTCGTGCAGTTAACGGATTATCTATCGAAGTAATCGATTGAGCGAGCTGTAGCCTGCCACTCCCTTTTTTCCAAAGAGACCGATCCTCACCCGGTTTAGAAAGGGCAAGCAAAAATCTTCTTGGCGCAACCTCACCCGGGCTACCCGGGTTTCCGCGCTTAAAAACTACCCCGTCACTTGGGTTAGGATTGTCTTGCATCGCCATGGCGAACTCAGGAGTCGTCGGTGCAGCCTTTCTCAAATTCTCCAATTCTGCTTGAAGCGCAACCATTTTTGCCTTATCGGCGGGGTCAAATGCATCTGCGAGAACAGACAAATTGACGCCTTCCGGCACAACCTCCGGACGAACGGCCTGAAGAGCCTGCTTAACCCCGGCACTCAGATTCTTACTAAGGCTGGGCGAAGTTAGCATGGTGCGGAGCTTGCTAACTTGAAGCATAACGTGGGATTTCAAGGCCTCAACCGTCGATGTTTCCTTTTGGTCAAAAACTTGCCACGGCTCTCGTATAGATTTGTCAGAAATGGGAGCTTTCACCTCGGAAGTAGAGGCAAAAACACCATAAAGAGAGTAGTAGTCCTGAGTGGGAATTGGATCAAATTTATGATCATGGCATCGCGCGCAAGCCACCGTGAATCCCTGAAATCCCCGCATCGTCACGTCGATTCGGTCATCAATGATGTCGGATTGACTATTGAGGAATCGGCGACCAATATTGAGAAAACCGAGAGCCGCCAACGGCTTCTTATTGTCGCCATTTTGAATTTCTGGCAAACAATCAGCCGCAATTTGCTGAGTCACAAACTGGTCATAAGGCAGGTCACGGTTCAAAGCATCGATGACCCAATCTCGATACGTGTACGCATTGGGATAGTTACGATCCTCCTCAAAGACATATCCCTTCGTATCGGCATATCTGGCCACATCAAGCCATTGACGGGCCCAACGTTCACCGTATTGAGGAGAAGCAAGCAGTCGACTGACAACTTTTTCGTAGGCGTCAGGCGATTTATCCGCAAGGAACTCTTCAACTTCCTTCGAACTTGGCGGCAAGCCAATAAGATCGTAAGTCACTCGTCGAATAAGTGTTCTCCGGTCGGCCTCACTCGCAGGTGTTAACTTTTGGGATTCAAGCTTAGAAACAATGAAGTTGTCGATTGGATTACGAATCCACTTTGAATTGGTGACCTTAGGAACAAGCACCTTAATCACGGGTTTGAGCGACCAAAGTTGTGCCTTCGGTGCGGTTAACTCAGCCGGCCAAGGTGCCCCCATTCCGATCCAAGTTTCCAAGTTTGTAATCTCCTCTGCCTTTAACTTTTTGCCGGGAGGCATCTTCAAAGAACCCGTTTGATGAACTGCGACGAGCAAGAGACTCTTGCCAGGTTCTTTGGAAATCAATGCAATTCCCGAGCTTCCGCCCTTCAAAAGTCCTGCCGAATTATCGAGGCGCAACCCACCATTTTGCGAAGTGCTACCGTGGCAGGAATAGCAGTTCTCCGCCAAAACCGGACGAATCTTCGCTTCAAAGAAAACCGTTTGATCTGGTGTAGCTTGAGGAAGTTGCGCTGTGCCGGGGAACGAAACCGCGAGCCCAGCAATACCCGCACTCAGGATCGGGAAAATCAGCGAAAATTTCCGCCGACACTTACTGTTGTTTGCCCCTTCAATTTCCATCATGCTAATGATCAATTAGAGCATAACACAGCTTCATGGGTAAATCGGCAAATCACCTTGACAGATTGCCAGATATCGAATACGCTAGAACTGAGTTTCACAATGAAGAAATTTATCTCTCTTTTGCTTGTTTTTAGTGTGGTCCCAAATCTGTTCGCCCAAGACGACCAGATTCCAAAGCTTAGTCCTGCCAGCGTAAAGTATCGCGAATATCGTGAGGCGATTTCCGAGCCAGTCTACGGTCTCGCCAAAGTGAAGGCCCTTGTCAAGAAAATCAAAGCTGACAAGGAAGAAAATCACCGAATGCCCCAGGCCCAATACGATGCCCTTTCGTTCAACGAGAAGTTCACCTACAACATGATCCATGGCGAAGACGCAACCCAAAACTGCGATGTCATGATGGGCGTCGTTAACGAAGAAAAAAAGATCTTTGCCTTCACTCCCAGTGTTTTTGGCGGAGAAGTGATGTGGAGCGAGCGACAACAAGACTTCTTCAAAAACAACCGCGCCAAAGTTATTTCTCTCATAAGTTCAACAATCCTACTTCGGCAACGAGTCGGAGTCAATTTCAAGGAATTGGTCACCGACCAAAACATGGTTGAACTCATCCCCGACCTAATCAAGGTCTACAACATCAAGAAAAAGGACCATGACATCCTCACGGTCTTAATGATTCTCATGAAAGAAGGAAATTTCCCGGAATTCGTGAAATCACAATCGTATGAAAAGCTATACGGTGAGAACTCAAATTACAAGG
>JAYUOQ010000485.1:0-2728 GCA_043760685.1 Armatimonadota bacterium
AGAAGAGCCGCCGCCACATTTGGTGTTCATCTTAGCAACAACAGAATTTAACAAAGTCCCCGCCACAATTCGTTCGCGATGCCAGAAGTACGAGTTTCATCGTGCATCAATGAAGAATCTCTGCGACCGGTTGCTATATGTTTGCACTCAAGAAGGGGTTAACGCCGAACCAGCCGCTATTGCCGCAATTGCCCGTATGGCAGATGGCGGATACCGAGACGCCCTTACCTTGTTGGAACAAGCCATTCTGGTGTCCGATGGTCAAATCTCCGTAGAAGTAGTTTACGATCAACTCGGATTAGTTTCCGAGCAAGCCGTCGACGAACTCCTGATTGCCATCCAAATCGGTGATATTCCAAAAATCATCACCCATTTAGAGGAAATCATTCGCACCGGTCGCGACCCGCGTTCACTCCTCGAATCCATGCTTCACCGGTTAGGTGATCTCACTCGGGCGATCTATCAAGTTCAAACCGATGGAACAGACGCAACCCGAGAATCATCACTTCATGAGATTGCTGCCCGATTAGGAAAAGGCTTTCTGGTTGAAGTCCGCACCGCATTAGCCGAAGCCCATAAAGTGATTCGAGATATCTCGCTACCAAAGCTGTGGCTCGAAAGTGAATTCATTCGAATCGCCAGTCAAGGCTCGCCAACTCAAGCCGAACCACGAGCCAGAGTTACCCCAGTGGCAAAGCCGGAAATTCCAAAGCCGGTCAGCGAAACGAGACCAGCAGAAAAACCAGAAATTAAAGCGGTGGTTCATATTGAACAACCAGCGAAAGAAACAATTCCTGCCGAGCCAAAGATTATTGAAGGATCAAACGATTGGGAGAGACTCTGGAACGCTTTACCGCTCAATCCAAAAACAGGAATGGCGTCCATGCACAAGCTCAAATTGACTTCAGCAAGGCTCATTTCTGACGATGGCGCGAAGATGGTCATTGGAATAGATAGGGAGATGGATTTAGCTTGGTTCCAAGAAAATGCCGGTCGAATGAAGTTCGTAATGGATGCCCTGCCATTAATTGGAAGAACAGGCACAACTCTCGAATTTATACACGAAAAAAAAAACGACCAACGAGTGACTGAGTCTGAAGCGGTAGAATTACCGCTACAAGGTGCGAATCTCGAAAGATTGGTCAAAGAAGTCTTTAATCTTTCGGACTCAAAAGAAGAAGATTTAGGTTAACAATGAAACTTCCAAAAGGATTAGGTGGCGGTATGGGTGGTCTCGGTGGCGGACTCATGCAAAACGTTCAGAGTGCAATGGCGCGAGCCCAAAACCTTGAACAAGAACTCGAAGAAGAAACGATTCATATCGACAAAGGTCCGGTAAAAGCAACCTTTGACGGTACCGGGCGAATTCAAAAGATCACAATTGACAAAAGCGTTGTTGATCCTGAAGACGTTGAAGCCCTCGAGGATCTGATCACTGGTGCAGTTCGCGATGGCTTTGAAAAGGCAGTCGAACTCCGAGCCGACCGAGTTGGAGAAATCACCAAAGGTCTCCCGCCAATTCCTGGTCTCGGACTGTAATCCTTGCTATTCGCGAAACCTCTAGCCGAGTTAATCGCGGAGCTTGAAAAGCTTCCCGGCGTTGGACCAAAATCGGCCCAGCGCCTGGCATACCACTTACTGCGAGTTCCTGACCACGAAGCCTCTCGCCTGTCAAACGCAATTCTCGACGCCAAGGCAAAATTGCAGTTTTGCGTCCGGTGTCAAAATATTTCTGAAGCGGAAGAATGCGAGATTTGCCGAGATGTTCGCCGCACGAAGACGATTGTCTGCGTCGTAGGCGAACCGCGAGACATTGTCGCAATTGAACGAACAAACGACTACAAAGGGCAGTATCACGTCCTCCACGGGCTAATTTCACCGGTGGATAACGTCTTTCCCGAGCAACTTCGCATTCGCGAACTCATCGAGCGCTTTCACCATGAGCCGATCGAAGAAGTCATTGTCGCCACTAACCCAACCATCGAAGGGGACTCAACCGCACTATATCTGGCGAAGCTTTTGAAGCCTATTGGAATCAAGGTGACCAGAATTGCCCACGGAATGCCCGTGGGCGGGGAACTCGACTACGCCGACTCAGCGACTCTGATGTCTGCGATTGAATTCCGACGAGAAATGTGAGACAAGGATTTTAACATCCCATGCTTTGAGCCCTGAGCCCTGAGCCCTGAGCTCTGTGCTTTGATCTCTGATCTCTACCCTTTCGGCATCAAGATCGGATACCCATTATTCCTAATTTCAAACTGCCCCGCCTTTTCCGGCGGAACGGAAACTCTGGTTCGCGGGATACTCATCAACATCATATTAGAGGTAATTCGCATTTTGTCGCGAACAGCTACCCATCGAACAAAGGTGCGCCAATCGCCTTTCGGGACAATTTTGTTGTATTCCCACTCATATCCTGCCGGCAAAACAACTCGATGAAAACTATTCCCACAGTCTGAAAAATTGTGATACTCAATGGGTCTCCAGTCCTTCCCGTCTAGAGCTTCTAGCCACGCCAACATATTGCCGTCAGCAGCCCGCATCCACTCATCCTGGTCGGTCGAGTTCCAAAACTCAATCTTGACCCCGCTGTCCGTTTGCGAAAGGTTGGCATAAAGAGCCTTGATCACAATCCTCCGACCTTTGATCAGGTGGGGCATATTGGAGGATTCGGCATTACCACCGGGCGAAACAGTGTCCTTCTTCAGTGACCCAGCCGGATAAA
>JAYUOQ010000486.1:0-6932 GCA_043760685.1 Armatimonadota bacterium
CTTGGCTATCCCCTCGAAAATTTGAGCAACTATCCGAAAGGCAAGGCGATCGATCAATATTTCAAGCTCCAACCTGGGACGCACATTCCAACTTCCCCCGCAATGCGGAAGTGCATGGTGAATTTACTTCATCGTTGGCGCTCCGCCATTGACTTCATCAATGATCCCAAAACTAAGCGAACCATCCAAACAAGTGATGTAGTTACCAAACTGGTTGCTTGGGAACGAGATTGTCCCAAGCCATTAGCAGAACGATGGCAAGAGTTTTACATTGGGAACTCGGATACGGAACATTTCCGAAGCATCACGAATATTGACCTCAAAAAGGAAATGTTCCGCCAACTCAAGTTTCACCAAAGCAATAGGAGGTGGTCAACCAAATTACTGGGCACTATCCGAGAATTCGATTCGTCCGTAAAATATACAATCACACCATTGAAAGGTGGAATCCAGATTGGAGGCGGAAGCCTAAATTCAGATGGTCAATTCGTCTACCGATTCTGCTACCCACACTCTATCGGCTTGCCCGTCAATAATGCGTACCTCGAAACCATCGCAAAGCTGCGAAAGAGTGGCAACGTTATCACAAAATGAAGCTCTTACACATTGCATTCGGTATCGGTGGAGCTGCGATTTTGATCGTTGGTGTCATGTCGTTGAAGTCCAAATTGGATTACGACCGTGAAGTTGGCGAAATAACAAAACTGCTCGGTGAGTTCAAGGCTATGGGAGTCCCAACGAATAGCTCCGAATACTTCAAAAAAATTCCGGACAGTGAGAATGCCTGGGTTGAGATTGGCCCAGTCTTACTGGACGAAAAGGAGTTCGGTTACTTTCGATCCGGCTTGGCGGGTGAACTAATTGCGATAGCAAACCCAGAAGATTTGCCCACCTTGAAAAGCTATTTAGCAGTCCATCAGCGGAAACGAGAGATCATTGCTGCGGCATTGGCAGCAAAGCCACAATTCCAAGTTGACCGAGACTATGACTTGGGCGTCAATCTGCTTTATCCTGAATTAGAAGTTCTGAGGACAGTCATTCGAGAATTCTGTCTCGATGCTCTCGCCGCCGCATTTGAAGGAAACGAGCAGATCGTGTTGCGAGACCTTAAAATCGCAGTGCGGCTCACTAATTACTTTATTGAAACAGGCGAACTGCTAACCATCAGTGTTTCTTTTGCATCAAGGATCCAAATCATGAACACAGCAATGCGAATCATTGAAAAGCGACCGAACTTGTATGAACCGATAAGGGAATTCTTGGAAGCAGATGGGTGCTTTAAGAAGTCGCCTCCGCGACGAGTTTTGGAATTTCAATTTTTGAACGAGATTGCTAGTGCTCGATATTACGACCTGCCGGTTTGGGATAAGACTAAGGCACCATTTCCGCTGAGCCTAGTTGTCGTGGACTCAATGCCAACCGGAAGTCAGGTTTATGAACTTGGAAAAGTCCAGCACGGCGACTATGTGCCCCAAAGCAAGAAAATGCGAACTTACCTGCGAAAGAGATTGGAAAGATGGAAGCCGATCTTTGTCAACCTTATGAACAAGCCGACGGAGTATGAGCCCAGCGCCAACGAGTATTTTCTTGCCCCGCCATCGCCAGAAGGACTCCCTGAACCACTTAGAGCGTATTTTGAATTAGGTTCCGTTGATTTAGACGGGCAGAGTCTGATTGATCATCTCACAAAATACAAACAATATGACGAAGCCTATCGAGTGATTTGGAAAGCAATGGACATCAAAAAACAAACTGGACACTACCCAATGTCCCTTAACAAAATTGAAATACCATTGACAGCTTTTGACAGAATGGGCGGAATCACGTACACTTCAAGCGAAAAAGGCATAGCATTAAAGTCAGTTGAAAAGACTAGCGATGGTATCCCTCGGTTTCGCGTTTCTTTCCCAATATCTCTCGTTCAAAGCAAGGCTAGAAATGAGTTAGCTCGACATCTGGTTTCTGACTTTCGCCTCGGGAAAATTGACTTGAATGGAGAAGAAATAAAAGCTCGGGCACAGTAATTACAATGAAACTTCTCAAAGTAGCGTTAGGACTCGGCGGAGTAACTCTCTTTCTCGTGGGAGCGGCTTCCTTCTCGAACCGAATTGCCTATAACCAAGATGAACGAGAAATTACTAAACTAGTTGCCGAATACAAAGCGATGGGAGTGCCAACTAACGGCGATGAATTGGTCAAAACGATTCCTGATTCGGAAAATGCTTGGATTGAGATTGGTCCGATTTTAGAAATCAAAGTTGGAAAGGGGGCAACAATCTTGTTTAAGTCGGCAATTGCTCTTGAACTGATGATGACGTGCAATAAAAACGATTTGCCGCTCATGCGCAAGTACCTGGCCGAGAACCAAGCGAAGCGAGAAAGAATTGAAGCGGCATTGAAAGCCAAGCCCAAAATGCAGGTGCCTCATGACTACGACGAGGGGTACATGATGAGGCTCTACGAATATACTCCGATTCGAGCCCTGACTCGTGAGTATTGTTTGGCGGCCTATGTTGCCGGACTAGAGGGCAATCTGCCCGAAGTCATCCGAAACCTTGACCTAGCTAATCGATTCGCAACAAATTGCATAGAAAGCCCGATTTATGTCGGGACTTCCATCGGGGCATCCATTCGTAAGAACATCCTCCAAGCTACCTTGCGAATAATTGAAGCTAATCCTGCTCTTGCTGGTGAGCTCGAATCTTATGTCACTGGCCCAGCCATGTCAACGGTCACTGATCCGAAACGGGTTGTTTTGTCCGAATTTGTTGCCCAAATCTCGATTGCAAGATATTTCGATGACCCGGAAATGGATCGTCCGGCCGTTCCATCGTTCCTCAAAAGTATCGTGCAAACAAGAACGGAAGGCGATATCGAAAAACTTGGTCATGCCCGCCATGATGATTTCGTTCCAGACAGCACCACGATGAGAGGGTTCCTGAGGAATCGGTTAGAGACTTGGCAGCCTATATTGAACGAACTCAGTAAAACAGGTTCAACAAGTCCGGAAGACTACGCAAAGGTCAACGACATGTATTCAGTACTTCCCAAGAAATTAAGCTTTTTGGCACCCGATCAACCTTTTTTCGATCGTGATCAGCTTTACCATGGAATCGGGTTAGCCCTGGCATACCGGGAGATGACCAAGGCACTGTTCAAGGCAATGGCGATCAAGCGGAAGACCGGAAAATATCCTAGTTCGCTTCAGGAAATTGGTACTCCTATCCGACTCTTAGTCCCGACTGATAACGTCATTTACGATGTTGTTTCCGACACCGTTTCGTTTCGTTTAGACGGTAGGTCACACAATGTTATGACCAACGATCAGGGTCTGTCGTTTCCAGCAAGTAATTCAACTATTTGGCCGTCATATGCATCAGATATTCAAAAAGTTCGTAAGTATCGAAATGGCGAAATCCTGTTCGACGGAACTACGACGGCTGGAGTGGCAAAAACAGGGGCACCGACTCCGATTCCCCCCAGAGCGCCCAAGCCAGCACCTACTCACGCGCCGTAAAAGGATTCTCCCTATGTTTCATGGCTTCAAGCCAGAGTCGCTCTTGTTCGGCATATTGTTCCTTGGGTAGATCGACTATCCCGAAGCAACATTCTGTTTCGCCCATCCGAACCGCCCAACCAGCGTCACCCCAGCTATAGTGCCACCACTCGTCGCGGCAATTCGAGAAGCCTGCTCCAAGCATAGCTTCGACCAAAATCATCCTATTCCGGTGTGCTTCTTCGGTCAAGCCGTAGGAATAGGTTGCGGACGCCCCAAAACGGCCATATGGCGACGCTACGTCGATATCTTTCCCATCTGGGGTAACGAGCCAAACATCCACGGCGGCGCCCGTACAGTGCCCAGGAGGGGCTTTTTGGTCGGTCGGGGCAACCCATCGGCACACCGTACGCCGCAAGGCTATGTCGTTCCGATCGGGAAAGACTTCTTTGGCACAGCTATACACGAAATCATAAATGCGCTGTTGGCGATCAAAGGGTCGCCAAGCATCGATAGTGCCCAGCACAAAACCGTCGGGCAGAGACCGGGCAGCCCGTTCTAACATTCCTGCGACTTTGCTCCTCAAAAACGGAATCACTGCAGGCCTCAAGATCCGGACTGAAGGGCAAGCGACTTGGATATCCACCAAAGGGTCCCCATTTTCAATTTCCTTGATCTGATTGAGGAGGCGGATAGGTTCTGGCCGACCTTTGGTCCGATCCCATTTTGCGAGTGATCTTGCCGTCACTTCTCGACCACATCCACCACATCGCCTGGCTCAAGCAGGATGTCTTTTTTCTTATCCTTGTCGAAATCGCTCCACCGAATTTTCACTTCTGGCTTGTTAATCTTGGTGATTGACCGTACGACTACGAAGTTCTTTGGATTAAGAACACCCTGGGCCTGTTTGATGGCCGCCTTAGCCGTTAGGTTCGCGGACCACTCAAGATTGATCGGTTTCCGAACTAATCCTATCACAGCAATATACTGAACCTCGGCTTTGGCTTCCACGCGAATTGAGTCTCCTCGTTGAAGCTTCACGTCGCCTTTAGTCGCCAGATCGAACGGCCCCATCTGGACTTCTCTTAAGACGAATACTCGTTTCGAATCACCGCGTGCCGAAACCCCACCGGCCATATCGACTGCTGCCTTAATCGTCATTCCCTCGTAAAATGCGATGGAACCTGCTTTTCCGACTCCGCCTAAGACATAAACTTGCGGACGAGTTTGTTCGGCAGGAATTCTGATGCGGTCTCCCGGTCTTACTAAGCCGTTGAGCGGGTTTGGTCGTCCATTGACATCAAATGATTCTGCTTGCGTTGCGTCGCCATTCTCAAGAACATCGACCAGTGACAGCAGGTCCTTGGCGGTCATTGCGCGTGGAGCAGCCAGTAGCAAAGCATTCTTTACCGCTCCGGAAATGGTCACCGCTGATGATCGGTCGGATTCAAATTTGACGACTACGTGGTCCTTTACTCCGATTGTCTCGGAAATCTTTGCTTCGATCATGGTCTGGATGAGATCGATGCTTCTTGTGACCACAACAAAGCGTCCTAGAGCAGGCAAATTGATCGAACCGTTTGACAAGACTCGGTACCGACCGTTGAAGCGAGTTTCGGATTCACAATGAACCACGACGACATCTCGAAATTGAGCCGTTTGGGCGACAGGTTGCTGAGCAACCGCAACTGGCGAAAACGCCATTAAAACCATTATCGTGATGAAAAGAAAGATGGTGCCACAAGCCGGACTCGAACCGGCGACCCAAGCATTTTCAGTGCTTTGCTCTACCAACTGAGCTACCGTGGCACGATAATGGCGCGGATGACGGGACTTGAACCCGCGGCCTCCGGCGTGACAGGCCGGCGCTCTAACCACTGAGCTACACCCGCGTTGGAATGAAAAGTATGACACCTTCATGCGTCTAAGATCAACCTCTTTAAAAAGATGCACTCCTTCAAAGCCACCTGTTTCTTCATTATGGTTGGTTCTGACCGGCTTTTGGGAACATCTTAGGTTCAGAAGCGTATCAAGAGTCAGTAAAGTATTTGAAATGAGAGACGACTTATCTGCCGAGACAATTGCCAAATTTGTGGAGATTCGACAGAACTGTCGCTCAACTTCGGCTCTGAAGACTAAAACGGAGCACTGGATTGTAAGAGCAGTCTCTGCGATCTTTCCAGAATTCACTCAGAGTGTGGACTGTCACGGTGCGGTGGTAACTCAGGACTTGCTTACGGTTTGGCAAACATTTTGTGAAATTGAAGATTTGGTTGATTATCGATCCTACACATTCCAAGAGGCGGCTGATCAACTGTTGGCAATCCGCAAGGTGCTGTTGCAAGATGCAAAATTTGCATTTGAAGGCGATCCCGCGGCTCAATCCATTGATGAAGTCATCCTTGCCTATCCCGGTTTTCGTGCTTTGGCGTTTTATCGGGTTGCAAACGCACTGCATCTCAGAAAATATCCCTTGATTCCTCGAATCATTACAGAGTTGGCTCACCACCAAACCGGGATTGACATTCATCCAGGAGCAACTATTGGAGCGCGATGCTTCATCGACCACGGTACGGGCGTGGTCATTGGTGAAACTGCAGTTATTGGGTCAAACGTTAAAATTTATCAAGGCGTAACCCTCGGAGCGCTTTCGGTTTCCAAGGATCTAGCGAATACGAAGCGCCATCCGACCGTAGAAGATGATGTTGTGATCTACGCCAATTCTACGATTCTTGGCGGTGACACCGTAATCGGAGCAAAATCCGTGATCGGCGGAAACAGTTGGATCACCTCTTCTGTTCCTCCTCAATCATTCATTAAGAAGCAGCCATGAAACACGATTCCATCCTTCAAGCCATCGGACATACTCCGCACATCAAGCTTAGCCGACTGTTTGGCGACCGGGTTTCGGTTTACATGAAGCTAGAAAAGCAAAACCCTGGCGGTTCTATTAAAGATCGAATCGCTCTTGCCATGATCGAACAAGCAGAGAAAGATGGTTTGCTTAACAGGGACACCACGATTATTGAACCGACGTCTGGAAATACTGGTGTCGGTTTGGCGATGGTCGCGGCGGCAAAGGGTTATAAGTTGATTCTGGTCATGCCCGAGTCAATGTCGGTCGAACGACGCGCCCTGATGAAGGCATACGGGGCGACCTTTGATCTGACTCCCCGCGAACTAGGCATGAAAGGAGCAGTCAATCGAGCTTTAGAGCTAGCCGCAGAAACGCCTAATTCTTGGGTACCTCAGCAGTTCGAGAACCCTGCCAATATAGCAGTTCACCATCGAACTACAGCGTTGGAAATCTTGGCTGACTTTCCAGAAGGGTTTGATGCCCTGATCACCGGAGTTGGCACGGGAGGACACATCACGGGTGTTGCTGAAGTTCTGAAGCCAAAGTTCCCTTCGCTCCAGGTTTTTGCGGTTGAACCCG
>JAYUOQ010000487.1:0-2713 GCA_043760685.1 Armatimonadota bacterium
CAACTGAGCTATACAACCCAGAGCAAGCTCCAACCAGGTTCCAGCTTTAAGTCATTTATTTACTCTGAGGCACTCAAAGAGAATTTAATTGGTGCCGAATCTGAGATTTCCAATGAAATATACAAGTGGGGTCGCGGAAAGACAACATATAGCCCAAAAAATCATGGAGGCTACGGGGGAACCGTCAGCTTATGGAACGCATTCACCAATTCAATTAACGTCCCGGCGGTCAGAACATTTGAGAAGTTGGGATTTGTACCGGCTGTCGCTCACATTACCGAAGATTTTGGATTCAAGTCAGAGATCAAGCCATTCCCTGCGACTGCGCTTGGAGCAAGCGAAGTAAAAATGCAAGAGATGCTTGAGGCCTACTCGGTCTTCATGCTCGACGGCAAGCGAGTTCGCCCCTACCGAATCAAAGAAATCTCGGGACCGGACGGATCGTTGGTTTACCAAGGGAAAATGGATTTTGTTTCGACTCGAATTGGACCAGACGTTTGTCAGACCATGGACAATTTGATGAGAGGAGTCGTTACCAGTGGAACAGGGCGAAATGCTGGCGGATGTCCAGACGCACACGGAAAGACTGGAACCACAAACAATGGTAAGAGTGGTTGGTTCTGCGGTTATGCAAAAGGCATAGTCGGAATTGCTTGGGCCGGTCGCGAAGAGTATAACCGGAAGCGAAACAAATGGTATCTGCAGCCTCTCAGTGAATTTGGAAATGACGTAGCCGCTCCATTTTGGGCAAGCGCGATGAGATCTGCTACCCAAAAGTTTGGAAGTGATGTCCGTGGTGATTTAAGTGTTACGGCTGAAGAAGATGGTCCAAGGCGGCGATCAAAGAAAGTTGATCCCGACGTTTCGAATAACGAAGAAATTCCAATTCCTGAGGACACAAATTCCGGACCAAACGGTGAGCCCGACAAGACTGAGAAGACACCACCTACCGTCGACCAAGATCCTTTGAAAGGTGGCGATGGAGCTACTGATCCTCCAAAAGACCCCGCATCCGATTCTTCTATCAAGCCTGAAACACCTTCAACGGAACCAAAGAAGCCAAAGGATGATAAGCTTAAGAAACCGGTGAAGCCAGTTGAATCAGAAATGTCGGACGCGGAAGTTTGTGCTGATTCTGGTCTGATTGCTACCCGATATTGTCCCGAAACAATCAATAAGAAATTCTCGAAAGGGAAGAAACCTAAACGGCGGTGCACCGTTCATAAAGCACCCGATGAAAGCGGTGGCGGGTAATTGAGCGTCCTTCACGCTCCTCGACGCCCTGAAGTTGATCGCCGGCTCTATTGGTTCCCGCTTCTGATTATTCCCTTGCTGATCGTATTGTCACTAAGGCTCTGGTATGTCCAAATTGTCGAAGCACCTGTCCTTGTTGAGGCAGCCTCAAAGTCAGGAGAGTCAATTGTCCCCAAGCTCGCTCCTCGTGGAACGATCTATGACCGAAAGGGAAACATTATTGCCGGTGTTGAAGGAAGGATTGTCGTCACAGTCAAGCCATCTGAAGCCAAGAAACACCCGGAAACGATTGGCAAATTAGCCGAACTTTTGCAAATTCCGGAAGACGATATTCTTGATCGAATCAAAAAGGAAGAATGGCGAAATCGGCCAGCTCCAGTTAAGGTGGGTGTCTCCGTAGAAGTTGCGACCCAAATTGCCGAGTCTGCAGATCTTCCCGGTGTTGAAATTGATGAAATTCCGATGAGGAAGTATCACGATACGAAGAATTTTTCACACTTGTTGGGCTATGTCTGGACGCCAAATGATGGCGACGAAACGATGCTCAAAGCCAAAGGCATTGAAGCCGCGGATTACGTTGGAAAAGATGGGTTAGAGAAGTTTTACGAGCGCGACTTAATGGGAACGCCCGGCAAGGACATCACCGAAGGATCAAAAAAAGCAAAATTCGAAACCGAAGAGCCTGCAATTGAAGGCAAGAAACTAATCTTGTCCATTGACTCATCGTTGCAGGAGTTTGCCCAAAAGCGATTAGCCTCAACTGGTTACAAAGGCGCAATTGTTGCAATCGATCCTCGCAATGGAGAAATCCTCGCCCTTGTCTCAAATCCCTCGTACGATACAAGCATTTACGACGGCGGAATCAGCACCGAGGACTATCGAAAGCTGATGGACAACCCTCAGAATCCTGCTATAAACCGAACGATTTCCGAGCAGTATGCTCCCGGCTCAACTTTCAAGCTCCTCACTTCGATTGGTGCGTATCGCGCCGGTGTCCTCAATTCAAGCACGACGGTCTATTGCGACGGATCGTTTCACTACTCGAGCAAGGCCAGGATGAAGTGCTTGGGGACTCACGGCACGATCGGCTATACCGAGGCATTGACTCGGTCATGCAATGCGTATTTTGCGACGTTAGCCGCAAAGGCAGGACGGGAAGAGATGATGCGCGCAGCAATCGACTGTGGTTTTGGCGAAAAGACTGGAATTGATCTCTTTGGTGAAGTACCAGGAATCATTCCCACAGAAACATGGCTCACGAAGAATAAGAAGACTTTCCAGCCAGGAAACCTCGCTCAAATGGGAGTCGGTCAAGGATTCACAGCGGTCACTCCATTACAAATGGCAAATCTTGTTGCCCTAGTTGCCAATAGGGGCATCCAATACCGTCCACACTCGCTACATGCAATGCGCGACCCATTAACCCAGAGAGATATCTACGTCCAGCCAGAAGTCATTC
>JAYUOQ010000488.1:0-6879 GCA_043760685.1 Armatimonadota bacterium
ATTCGCAAGATCTCTGGCGAACCTGCCTTGTAGTCGTGGTTGCCCGGGATAGCAACAACACTGCCATCCATAATCAACAACGGCTCCATCACTTCGCCAATCAGCCACGGCGATTCAGGTTTCCAATAGTTAACGAAATCGCCAACCAAGCAGATCATGTCCGGATCTTGGTCAAGAGCCATGTCTATCGCTTTTTTCGCGAGTTCAACCGAGTACTTATCGCACAAATGGAAATCGCCCAGGACGACTATTTTGAATCCATCCAGGTGCTCCGGCAAATCTGAAAGCGCAATATCAAACTTGTCAAGAACGAGGCGTTTAGATTCTACCAATGCTCCGTAAACGAGCATTGCTCCACCAAGGGCAGAGAGTCCAAACGCACCAACGGCTAAGAGGTCTTTGTTTCGCATTATTTCACGGCTTCCATGACACTAGCGGCAATCGCCGCATTGCCAAATGGAGGCATCAGATAGATTCCTTGGGCGAGAGTTTTGATTTCGGCACTGAGATTCTGGGCTTGTTCGATCCCGATCTTTAGTGCAGTTTCGTCGTCCGGCGCGTTTTGCATCATGGTTCTCAGGTTTTCGGGAATCGAGACCCCAGGAACTTCGTTGTGCATAAACTCCGTGTGGCGGGCCGACCGTAAAGGTAATACGCCGAGCATGAGGGCAACATTCAACTTCTTGCAAATGTCCGCAGTTCGAACTGCGGACTCCAAGTCAAAAACTGGCTGAGTATAAACAATCTGCGATCCAGCTTCAACCTTTCGCCGCAAACGGTCATCTTCTAAGTCTTGGTCAAGCGCTCCAGGATTGTAAGCACAACAGATGGTGAACGCACACCGCATTCCCACCGAGTATCCAGCCAAGTCCAAGCCTTGGTTGAATCGATCCATAATCCGGCAAAGTCCAATGGCGTCAATATCAAACACGCTCGTTGCGCTAGGATAATCACCAATGTTAGCCGGGTCGCCGGTTACCGACAAAATGTTTCGGATACCAAGGGCGTGGGCGCCCAGTAGATCGCTTTGGACCGCCAAAAGATTTCGATCCCGGCAGCTAAAGTGCATCGTGACTTCGATGCCGCTCTGAGTTTGAATGAGGTTGCCAACGGCGGTTGGGTTCATTCGAAGTCTAGCCCGCGCCCCATCCGAAATGTTAATGACGTCGCAACCAGCTTCCTTCAGGTTCTTTGCCCCATCCAAAAGTTTTTGGATTCGCAGTCCTCGAGGGACATCCATTTCAACCGCAACGACAAACTTTGTCTTGATCTTTTCGGAAAGGGTACTGGCAGTTGCCTGAGGAAGGTCCTCCTTTTCTTTCGCACTTCGCGTGATAATCGTTCGAGGTTTTGGCTTGACCCCTAAGTCAATCATCTTCCGCATCTCCCGGATGTGGTCCGGCGTCGTTCCGCAACATCCACCAACCACTTTTGCCCCTTCCTCAATGAGTCTCATCGACGCTTTAGCGAAGTACTCAGGAGACGTATCGTAAGTAATTTCGCCCTTAACAAGTTGGGGAAGACCAGGGGTAGGGAAGGCAATGATGGGTAACTGCGTCTCCTCTGCCATCATGCGGACCAGGTCAAGCATCCGCTGCGGACCTACGATACAGTTCGCCCCAATGGCCTCGACGGCGAGATCAGACATCTCTTTGGCCCTGCGCATCGGAAGCCCTTCTGCGATCATCTCGCCGTCTTCGATGAATGCCTTGCTAAGCAAGATAGGGAGGTCGCTGACGGTTCGAATCGCTTCAACTGCAATCCGAATCTCGTGGATGTCAACGAACGATTCTAAGAAAAACCCGTCAACGCCACCGTCAACCAATCCCTTCGCGCATTGGACGAAAGAGGCTGAAGCATCATCCTGTTCGATTTGACCAAAAGGCGCTAACGGCTTTCCGCATGGTCCGACCGCGCCTAAAACATACTTCCCGGCTGGACAGACCCTACGGGCAATCTCGGCTCCGCGTTTGTTGATTTCGTAGGCGTCAACGCCAAGTCCATCAAGCTTAAAGTGGTTTGAGCAAAAGGTGTTCGTTTCGACAAAGTCGCTTCCCGCATCGAAATACTCTTTGTGGGCGGCACTGACTAAATCGGGAGATTCGAGGTTTGCCAAATCGTATGGCTGTTTCTTAAACCCCCGTTCCGCGAGCAGGGTTCCGTTCGCACCATCTCCGAGCAAAACTCCAAGTGCCAACGACTCTCTCAAACTCACCGTATAAGGGTACCTTTTCAGGGCTCGGAGATCAGGTCTCAGGGATCAGGCAACTAAGAATCAGAAACCGGGGGTTTAATCTAGGCTTTCTTCCGAAGGTAAAGCGCATTTTTCAATTGTCACAAAGTCATCGTATAAGGAGACGATGGTAATCGGATTGGCTTTGATGGCGCTTGCACAAACGCCAGATTACTATTCTCTTGTACATTTTCCCGCAACCTCGCTGACCGACAAGTGGCCCGGGCATTCCGTTCCGATCGCAAAGTCAGATAATTCGAAAAGCTTGCGTTTGAAAATCGAATCAGGGCTGGAAAACGTAACCGTCCGCGTTGAGAATCATTCTGGTCAGCCCGTTCTCTTTCCCACCGTCGCACGAAACCTACAAGCATATTTTGAGATTTATGACGGCTCGGAATGGCAACCAATTTACCGTATGACGGATTGCGGTACGGGCCAAGTATTTGGACATGCAAAGCTTCTTCCTCAATTTGGTTGGACCTATAAATGCCATTTCTCAAAAGGAGATTTCAATACAAAAGTTCGTTGGTCGGTAGTTGTTGGAAAAAAGACTATTTCGACGAAAGAGATTGAAGTCACAACCGAGAAGCCAAAATCGATGGACCATGGACTCTACGATGTCACCATTGCAAGCAAGAAGTCTGGCTACGAGAAGATTTACAATTCAGCGGAAGTCCTTCGCATCCGGAATGACCAGCCACAACGTGGCGGCAGTATGTCAGCCCAGCCTAAGCGGCTTTTGTCGTCTCAGCGGCAACAGGCGCGCAAGGCTGGGTAAAAGATTCGTTCCCAGAAAAGTCCGAGGAGCTAAGCGACCCGGCGATTATCGCCGCAATGATCTTTCAAATTGTTTAAACAACTTGGTGTCATAGCGACAAGCGTATAATCTCGTTCATGAAGTGTCTTGCTCCAATCGTACTGAGTCTACTAACATCAGGATTGTGGGCCCAGGAACCAGCTATGCAGCAACGAATCCAAACCGTCACTCAAGATGAAAGTGCCCTCGAGCGCTTTTACAATATCAAGAGTTCGCCAACCAGGGTCGATCGCTTTAACACATACTACACCGACCAAGTTACTGATCTGAAAAAAGTCAACTTTGACTCTCTCGATCACGCAGGTCAAGTCGACTATTTGCTGCTCAAACACCACCTCGAAAGCTCACGACGGCGACTCATGATCGATGCCAGAGTCGATGCCGAGTCTGCAAGGATCCGGCCATTTAGCCCGCAGGTCATCGCCCTATGTGAAGCCCGTCAGCAGATGAAAACGATCAACGCTGAACAATGCGCAATCTCGATGAAGACTTTGGCTGATGAAATCAAGAAGGTTCGTTCTGAGATAGAAAAAGGCTTAAAGTTAGACAAAACCGTTGCTTTTCGTGGAGCAAACATCCTCGATGACGAGAAACGAAAGCTCGAAGAATGGTTCAAATTCTACAACGGATATGACCCCATGTTCTCGTGGTGGGTCCAAAAGCCATACGAAGAAACCCACAAGGTTCTCGAGAGCTACATCGCTTTTGTTAGGGAGAAACTCGTCGGAATAAAGGAAGGGGATAAAGACACCATTGTTGGTTCTCCAATCGGCGTTCAGGGGCTGAAAGATGAACTTGAAGCCGAACTCATCAATTACACACCGCAAGAACTGCTGACTATCGCCGAAAAGGAATTCGCCTGGTGCGACGCCGAAATGAAGAAGGCTTCCCAGGAAATGGGCTTTGGCGATGATTGGAAGAAAGCCCTCGAGAAAGTCAAAAACGACCATGTCGAGCCCGGGAAGCAGCCTGAACTAATTCGAGAACTTGCCCTCGAAGCAATTGACTACATGAAGAAGAACGATCTTATGACCGTTCCGCCGCTTGCCGAAGAAACCTGGCGAATGATCATGATGTCCCCCGAGCGGCAAAAAGTCAGTCCCTTCTTCCTTGGCGGCGAAACCATCATGGTTAGCTTCCCAACCAACGAAATGGACCACGAGACCAAGATGATGAGCATGCGAGGCAACAACAAGCACTTTGCCCGAGCAACGGTATTCCACGAACTCATTCCTGGTCACCACATGCAGCAGTTCGTCAACTCACGCAGCCGACCTTACCGACAACTTTTTGGAACCCCATTCTGGGTTGAAGGGTGGGCACTTTATTGGGAAATGATCTTGTGGGATCGAGGATTTACGGCCACGCCAGAAGACCGCGTCGGTGCCCTTTTCTGGAGAATGCACCGATGTGCACGAATCGTATTCTCACTCAAGTTCCACATGGGTCAAATGACTCCTCAACAATGTATCGATTACTTGGTTGACCGAGTTGGTCACGAGCGATCAACTGCAGAAGGTGAAGTCCGTCGCTCGTTTGGCGGAAGCTATCCTCCGCTGTACCAAGCTGCCTATATGTTGGGTGCCCTGCAGGTTCGGGCCCTGAGAAAGGAACTTGTTGAGGGAGGCAAGATGAGCGAAAAGGAATTCCATGACCGATTCCTCCAGGAGAACGAAATGCCGATCGAGATCCTCCGTGCGAACCTAAGCGGCGCTAAACTCAGCCCCGATTTTAAGGCAAGTTGGCGGTTTTACGACAAATAGTTCAGATTCCAACGGAGCAATTTGTGGCACAGGTAACGACCGCTGCGAAGCTGAGAGTTAGCTGTGAAATCGGTTGGTTAGTCACTTTGCTGGCGGGGTAACCCCATGGCTCGCTGTCCCGGACTCCAAGTTAAGTTAGGAAAGAAAAGACCTACAGCCGATGCCTAGTGAGGTAAGCATTAGCCACGCTGCTCCCTTTGGGGAGCTGGATTATTGAGCTCTAGCGAAAATAAGACTGAGGGGGTGCAAAAAGGAAGGACTGCGTGAGCCACTCTCGCGGTTGGGTCTTTTCTTGAGGGATAAGCCCTTTGGGAGTGCGATTGCCTGCGATAACTTTTGGACTTCAAAGCCTGTCGCAGACTCCGCAGCAGGGAAATGAACGAAGTGAATCGGAGCTTCGTTGAAAAGGATATGGTCGGCGAGTTACTTGGTGTCAAAGATCCTGGAGCATCAGAAGAATCGGTTGGCAAGGTAAGCCCAATAACTCGCTGCCTCGGGAATCCAAGGATCAAATTGAGACCACTTCTAAGTTCTCAAAACCTGATCCGACTTTCCCGAGGCTAAAAAAACAGAGCTACCCGAATCCGACCGAATGGTGCCAAACTAATGCAAGCTTCCGCAATTTGTTGACCACTGAGAGACAAGTTGGCGTAGAAACACCTTCCCATGACTGCACCAGAAAAAAAGTCGTTTAATCGCGCAATCGTGAAAAGAGTCGTAGGGCTCTTTGGTCCGCACAAGGCGGCCGTTATCACGATGAACCTCACCGTGCTGGTCGCTGTCATTCTGGGATTAATACCACCGCTACTCCTCCGGATCATCATCGACGATGGGCTGTTTAAGAACAATCTGCGAATCACCAGCATCTATTCAGTAGCTACGATACTGATCACCTTGGGCGCCGCAGGGGCAACGCTTCTTTACGGATATCAAAGCGTCGTCATTGGTCAGCGAATCATGTGTGAAATGCGGCGGACCCTGTTTACGCACCTCCAAGGCATGTCGCTCAGATTCTTCACCCAAACGAAGACCGGTGATATTCAGACGCGATTGATCTCCGACATTGGCGGAGTGCAGAACGTAGTCAGCAATACGTTTGTTGATGCCCTTTCCAACATTGCAATTGTTATCTCCGCCCTCGTCACAATGTTCATCATTGATTGGCGGCTGACACTGTTGGCGGTCACGCTCATTCCGTTCTTCACCGTCGTTGGTCAAAAGGTTGGCGACTTCGCCAAGAACATCCGAAAAGGAGTTCAAGAACAGACATCGGAAATCAACTCATTGATGCAGGAGAACCTTTCGGTCTCTGGTGCTTTGCTCGCAAAAACGATTGGTCGAGCCGACCAAATCGCACTGAAATTTGATGTTGAGAATGAGAGCCTGGCTAAGTGGCAGATCAAAGCCTCGGTTTTGCAGTATGTATTCTTTGGTTTGTTCCGAATGATCACTCAGGTCATTCCCGCCCTCATTTACTGGCTTGCAGGCTATCTAATCCATGGTGGTGACACTCACTTAACGGTTGGAACTTTGATTGCATTTACGATGCTCCAAACTCGAATGTTCTTCCCTTTAACTGGATTGTTTGCGACCCAGGTTGAAATCATTAGCTCCTTTGCTTTGTTTGAAAGAATCTTCGAATACATGGATGTTGAGCATGATATTAAGGAAAGTCCAGGTGCCATCGCCCTCGACAAGTCAACCATGATGGGGGAAGTGAAGTTCACCGATGTTGGCTTCAAATATGATCAGGAAGGTGACGATTGGGCACTTCAAGGAGTTTCATTTTCCGCAAAGCCGGGTGAACTTGTTGCATTAGTTGGTCCGAGCGGAGCCGGAAAGACAACCCTAACCTATATGATTCCTCGCCTCTATGATGTTGATCAGGGATCAGTGATGATCGATGGAGTCAATGTCAAAGATATCAAGTTGCCAAACCTAGCCGAAGTTGTCGGCGCAGTAACCCAAGAAACTTATTTAGTGCATGCATCAATCAGGGAAAATCTCCAAATTGCCAAGCCGGATGCTACCGACGAAGAACTGATTGAGGCTTGTAAGGCGGCGGC
>JAYUOQ010000489.1:0-2699 GCA_043760685.1 Armatimonadota bacterium
CTTGGCTTTCTGACCTTTGTCAATAAGTTCAAATTCAGCAATTCGCATAGATTGGATAGGCGGCCGATTTGAAGCCGATATTATGGAAATAGAAAAATATTCTTTAGGTTTAAGTAATTTTATTGACGCTGACATGCATTTGTGGTCTGGACTAAGTTCAAGAATAAGCTCACTGCCAGTGGATTTTGATGAGTAGCTTAAGATATCTGTTGCCTTCAATGAGATTTTTTCAACCGCATCTTCTTCAAGTAAGTCGCGTTTACCTATATTGGTAACTTTGAAGGTGTGGCTCCAAAGTTCTCGAATTTCTTTGTTTTGATAGTGGACAGTTAAATTTTCTAAGTTTTTTGCTTGATCAAGTCCGAGCACCTGGACAGTTGTTGCCTCAAACTCTAATACCTTTTGATCACTTCTGTTTTTAAGATAGTGAATTATGAAAGCAACAATTGCGGTAAGTACTGGACCGACGATGGGATAGTTTTTGAAAAATTCCATAGTCAGCCTAATCTGGTTAATTCTACATTAACGACATCGGCATGATGACGCAGAAGTAGTGCTTATCTTCTTCAACGGATCGGAAAATCGCGGGTCGCATCGACTCGGTCATTTCGACCTTGATTCCCGGACCACTGATCGGCTCAAGCGCGTCCAAAACGTACTTACCGTTAAACGCAATCTCCAATTCGCCGTTGGTCGAGATCATCGCCAATTCTTCCTTCGCGTCGCCCTTCTCTTCGCTTCGCGCTGCGATAAGCAGAGTCTCTTCGTTGCCCTTGAAGCGCAATCGGTTAGCAGAATCCTTCGCAACGATCATTGCCCGGCGAACTTTGCTGCCCAGTTGGTCGCGCTCAAGACTCCATGACCGAGTGGACTCGGCAGGAACGACGCGCTCCCAGTTTGGATACTTGTCGGTAAGAAGCTGAGTAACGATCTTGGCGGCATCGGTAGCCACGCCAACTCGGCCATTGCCAAAGTTGAGTTCGATCGACATATCGTCGCCGAACGGCAGGGCCTGAATCGCTCGCAGTGCCTTAGCCGGAACTATGGCAGTAACCGTCGATCCCATTCCTTCCTTGGTCACTTCGCGGACGGCGAGTCGGTGAGTGTCGGTGGCAACCAGCCGAAGCAGGGAACCGTCATAGCTCATTTGCACGCCATTGATGTTTTGTCGGTGAGGGTCGGTCGAAACGGCAAAGATGACCGAGTCAACTGCGTCCCTAAACTCTCCCAACGTAAGGGAAAGGCTGTTTTCGCCACCAAAATCGGGAGCGTCAGGAAAATCGATTGGGTCCAGGCTATGCAACCGATATTCGGATGCACCCTGGGTCAATAGCACGTTGGTACCATCGGTGGTGACGAGATGAACATCACCGTCCGGCAAAGAGTTCGCGATATCGACGAGGAGTTTTGCGGGAACACAAATGGCTCCTTCCTCTTCGACAACGGAAGCAAGTCGTCTTTCGACCCACATTTCTCCATCGCAACCGACAACTCGGATAGTCGATCCAGACGCTTCAATTTTAAGCGTTTGGAGGATATTGACGGAAGTACGCGCGCTCGCGGCTTGGCCAGCGGCGCTAACTGCTTCAAAGAACTCTTTTTTCGGACAAGTGATTTTCATGTCTATGGATGCTTTTAGCCGCTCATTGGCAGCTGATATTGTAGATGTCTTGGGTCGGGAGACTGAGTCTGCAAGTGTCCACCTTTGGCGTAAAGCTTCATCAATACGCGTTGGTAACTCTCCTCAGTAAAATTAAGTTCGTCGTTCTGTAGGGTTTCTACAGTCTTACGAAGCGAAGTCATGTCGTGTTTAAGTTCGGGGTCGGTCTCTGCCGCCAGTTCCATTTCTTGTACAAGATCTTCTGGCAGTTCATTGCCTGCGTAAAGATCCACCAGTTTTTTATAGGTTTCGTTCATTCTTGTGTGCCTCCTAGCTTGTCGCGAAGCGCCCTACGTCCTCTGTATAGGCGAGATTTTAGTGCCGGAACACTAATTTTCAGTACCTCCGCTGCCTCCCTTGCTGCCATTTCCTCTAAGTCACAAAGGACTAACGGTTCCCGATATTCCACCGGAAGCTCCGAAAGTGCCTGTTGCACGGTAATCCGCAAGGTCGATTTTTCCTCTGTTCCGGGGTAAGCCGCGTCAGCCGGTAGCTCCATGAGCTTGTGCTGTCGCATTTTGTCGATACAGAGATTCCGTGCAATTCGGAAAAGCCACGTGCGAAATGCTCCATCTGCCCGTAACTCGCCCGATCGTCGAAGCACTCTGAGGAAGGTTTCCGCAGTGATATCTTCGGCGTCTGAACGGTTGCCCAACATTCGGAAGGTGTATCGAAAAATACGCTCTCCGTACAGTTCATAGATTCCGCCCAACGCGCGCGGGTCACCCTCATTGAGAGCGGTGAGCCAACGCTTTTCTTGGAGCGAATCATTTGAACCTTCACTGGGCATGGTTATAGACGCATCAGCAGTCGAAACTGGTGCGCGATAATCAGTTTAACATGGAAGCTGGTCTAAGTACCAGCGTTGGGGATAACGGTTTGGGTTCAATGCCGCTATATCTGGCAAAATGTTTCATGAACCCCATCAATCTTGCTCAGAAGCTGTCTCTCTTTGCGGAGCATTGGTCGCCGAAGGTGATTGCTGAGCTGAACGATTACCAATTCAAGCTCGTCAAGTTTCAGGGTGATTTTGTCTGGC
>JAYUOQ010000490.1:0-6848 GCA_043760685.1 Armatimonadota bacterium
CTGATTACTCTCAATACATCTGAGCCCTTCGAAATATCGACCCCATTTCAACCGGTTCAAAATCCTTGGACGGTAACTGTTGGTTGTGATCCGAATAAGTTGATAGTTGGTACCGTTCCGTTGGATCAGACAAAGCTATATCTGGTTGATACAATAACGAAAGACGCAAAAATTATTTTTCAAGAACCTCAAACAATATCTCCATTACCATCAAAAAATAATTCTGAGTATCTTTTCTTGAGGGATCTAGGTCAGAAATTCAGTGCCTATTCCATCGATAGGTCTGGCAAAGTCAAAGAACTATTCTCATTTTGACGCGGTTGATCGCCATAATTTGTAGGTAGCGTTAGTCGAAAAGCTCTTGTTAGGTAGGCATTGGGAATTTATGCGAGTGAAGAACCCCCATCCAGAAATGGGCTCTATCTGGCAATAAGGATATTTTGACCGCTATATTCGCAGCGAGGAACATTATTGGAACGCGGTGAAATAAATACAACGGAATCCTGTGGTTGCTGGGCTATGTGCCGAGCCCTCGGATTTTCGATGGAGTAGTGCCTTTGAAGAAAGGGCGTAACTGGGAGGGTGGGCATCTTGCCCTCCTTAACTCTAATCCACTTGAAGCTTTCTGATTTTCTTCGGTTGCTTCGACAAGGGCTCGAATCCTGACCAATTTTCTGGAGGGCTGGAAGCCCACCCTCCCAGGCACCAAGCTCTTTTCCAAAAGTTTTGCGCAGTCGAATAGTCGTTAGGAGGGCAGGATGCCAGGAAACTACGTTCCTCCGCTCCCAATTACTTACCTACTTACTTCGGCAATGGCAGGCTAAACGCACTTAAGTACGATCGAAGCTTTTGGATTCGTCCCGGAGTATTAAGGGCCATCTCAGCTCCTCCGCGTCCTCGAGCGTCAATAATCAAGCCAACCGTTCCTTCAATAAGGTTCGTAGTTTGGTTTCGGTTGCCTCGCGCCTGATCAAATCGAGTGACCGTAACGGATTTGCCTTTACCGGCACCAACATCGAAGTTTCGACCTGGCTCAACCGTAATTGAATCACCCATGGACAGGGTGTAAGGAACGATCTTGATTTCGCCAAACGGAACAGATTCATCGATTCCGGCTCCAGTCACTCGCACACAATGTTCGCCGTCTTTCCCGACGCCAAGCGGAGCGATACAGGTTCCGACGTTGACAATACAGTCGCGCTCGAATACTTCCTTCGCTGCGTCATAAAGGTGCTCAGACAAGACCCCAAGGTGCGGCATCATAAAGATCGAGTCAACCGTGATCATCGTGATTCCTTCTGGTTGATAGGCATCCATCATCATGAGGGCGGCTTGGGCACGATTTGGAGCGTGAGAAAGGACTCCACCAGATCCAATAATCATGTCGAGTTTCATCATGTTGACGAGGCTCTGACCACTGGCTTCCTGACTAAAGATTTGTCCCACGTCGCGTTGCTGTGCCGAACCCATGAGGTTTCGTGCCAAGGACTTGTGGTGAAGGAAGGCAAGTCGAAGAGCTTCTCGAGCGACCGCATGCTCGATAAGCAAATCTTCGTATGTTTGAGGAATCGTCGTTGGACGAATCATCTTGTTTCGAAGTCGGTTTCGAACTTCGGCAGGATCAATCTCAAATGGGAGCCATCGGGCGATGTTCTCGACTCCGGCTTCCTTAAGAACGTTACAAATCGAATAGCTCATGCCAAGGTTGGCGGAAACGGTTCGGTTATAGATTCGCTCGCCGCCCGGGGTGCTTTCGAAAACCGAGAATACGTCGGTAGTTGCGCCACCAATGTCAACTCCAAGAACGTTGATGCCTTCTTGAACGGCATATTCCTTAAGGAGCTTGCCTACTGCATTTGGAGTCGCCATGACTTCGAAGCTGGCCCAGTCGAGGAGTCTGGAGTAACCGGGAGCCTGTTGCATAACGTGCTCAAGGAACATTTCGTGGATTTCTTCTCTTGCCGGACCAAGGTTTTCGGAGTCTAGCGTTGGTCGGAGGTTGTCTACGATCTTGGTCTCAATGGTTGTGCCGAGAACAGTTTTGACCTTTTCTTGAGCAAGATTGTTGCCAGCGAAGATGACCGGGAGCTTCATGTCGCCAAATCGAGGCTTAGGGTCAGCTCGACGAATGACTTCCGCCATTTCGAGGAGTCGATCAACGTTCCCGCCATCGGTACCGCCGGACATGAGAATGATGTCGGGTCGGAGTTGCCGCAATCGTTCGACCTTTTGGAATTCCTTTCGTCCATCGTCTACGGCGAGGGTGTCCATCAGGATCGCACCGGCACCAAGGGCTGCGCGTTCGGCGGATTCGGCACTCATCGCCATAACGACGCCTGCAACCATCATCTGAAGCCCGCCACCGGCAGACGACGTGGAAACATAATATTCAGAGCCGTCAAGTGTGCCCGACGATTCGGCTATCTTTTTGTCATCTTTGGTAAGGCTAAAGACGTGATTGTCCTTGATGAGCTTTCGCCGACCTTTTTCGTATCCTTCCGGAACGGTTTGCTCGGTGATTTCTTCAAGCTCGGTAATCGAGTTGAGAACCCCAATGGTTACGTCTTCAAAAGGGCGTTCGACAGTTGTTGGCGCCTCGCCTCGAGCGACGAGTCGGTACTCGCCTTTGTCATTCCTTTCTATAAGGATCGCCTTTGTGGTGGTTGAGCCACAGTCGGTAGCAACGATGCGTCGAACGTCTTTAGACATAGTAATGCTTTAGATTATGACTTGAAACGGTGGGCAAGGGCGAGCCTCAGTTCGAGTGCGAGTGCAAGTGCGAGCCCGAGAACTAAATAATGTTCGAATTCTAGGTTGGAGGAGAGTTTTTTAGCTGACGATGGCCCTGCCAGAAGATGAAGTACTTTCCAGCACCGAGAATGAGTACCTCGAAGGATAGAATGTTCGTTACCCTTGTAAAACTGGCAATTGCTAGTTCTTGGTTTTTCCTAATATTCGCGACTGATAATGCTTCGTTTGACGGAATCGATGAAGTTGGAAACAGGAACAATGGAGCCCAGGTAACGAACATTACTGCCCCCATACATTTGAACCATACGGATGCTCTCTTCTGGGCGATTTTCATGGTGTCTCCACTTTTGGCTCGGGCGCCCCACTCTTCGCAAGCTCCAAAGTCGCACGCATGGACTTAAAGGTAGCCCGCATGGACTTAATCGTGTAATACATCGTGCCAGCAAAATAAATTGCAAGGATAACCAAGGGGACCATTAAGCCGCGGTCCTTCAGCGGATTATCAAAATTGGGCGGCGATGATGGAAGCAGGGGGTTGATTAGGAACAAAGCAAGGAGCGTGTATGCGGTCAGTAATTTGGTCTCTTTGTCTTTTGGAGCCGATTTCGCAGCCATTACCTTCATCCACCACAGCATTAAGATGAAGGTTACGATTGCTTCGACCGCAAAAATGATGCGCCATGTCCAGCCTGTATTAACGATCGTCCAAATCATTGGATAGTACATGAGCATCTGTGCCGTGAGCCATATATAGGCAAGCTTTCCGTACCACCATGCCCCATTTAGCTTTCTCCAATTTAGATCAATTGAACCATTTTCGCCTGCATTCGACTTTTGGTAAAGCGTCAAAAGAATCGATGTCAGAAGTAGCAAAAAAGCCACCAAACCAATCCAGATGAAGTTGGCATGTTGAATAGCCGGACCCATCAAGAGACAAATCCCTATTACTTGAACCGTCATCACCAAGATGAATCCCATCACTACGTTCGGATTGACTTTTCTTGGCACCATGGACACAGTATGCGCCGGATGGCCGCAAACCACCTAATTATTAGCCATTTGGCCGAGTGGGCACTCTTTTGACAAATCCACCCAAAGAGACTTGTCTTTTAACTGTGATGTACTCCCAATATTTTAATGGTTTGTCGCCCGAAATGAATACTTCATCGACGCCTTCAGGAACATCTGAACTTGCCTTTTCTTTGGCTGAGTACTTTGCCGCAATCGAGACCCTAGGATCGTTCGGGTGTTCAGCAATGAATTTGGAACGGTTGAGCTCGATGCCAAGAGTGTGTCCGAACGGACTTTTCACCCGTTCTTTAAATACCCTCGTGCAATCAGGATAGTCCGCCGGGTCGACCTTCTGATTGTCCTTTACTTCAAATTTGATGCCATCAACGATTGTTCTTGAGCCAACTTCATGCATTAGTTTGCCTACGACATAGTTTCCGGAGATTGTGAACGGGATATCTACATACGCCACATTGCCGACAGAAACGATTCCCCAAACAATTATATAGTCAAATGAAAGCTCCGTTTTTTGAATCTCAAAATTATATTGGTGTCTGGGAAACCCAAAAGATTCATGTACTATTGGTTGTTTGATTTTAATCGCTATTGTCCTATCTTTAAGGATCCGAGAGACTGGTTCGGGAATCTCAGCTAACTTGGTACTCAACAGCTGCCCATTCATATCCCATGCCTGAAAGCCATTTTCTGTTCGTCGAACGATGCCCAGGATGTTCGTCCCATTTAAGTCTGACTCGGCAAGTTTATAAACGCTCGCGTCTATTTCAGGACGTCTAGTCAAGAATTGACCAGACGGGCTGTCTGGCTTCGATTCTGGAGCGAAGTTGACTTTATCTTGCGTGAGCAAAATTGCAGCAATCAGTTCAATCACTTTGCCACCACCGGTAAAGTTGGAACACGGCCAATATAACCATTTAGATGGAATTGCCCACTCACCTGCATTAAAACATCAACATAGGAAACTTGAGGCACAGCGACGGTCGTCCACGATTCATAGGTGCCGCCAGAAGTTAGTTCGTTCAACAAGGGAATCCCAAATACGCAATCAGGCTTTGAGTCCCGTACGTCTTTAGCGGGTTGAATCACTCGAATGGCCAATTCGCAGAATCCAAGCCTGGACAGAACGTGGCCCTTGATTCCGGCTTCCTCTAGTGAGATCGGTTGTCCGTCGATGTTCCAGCATTCAATCGTGTATTGTCCGGTTCGTCGAACAATAGCTCCAACTTTTGCTCCATCGAGATCACGCAATGCCTCGCAATACGATTCGTCGCTAACTTGTGATTCTTTGATCAAAAACAATCCCGGCTTTCCGTCCGCTCTCGACTCAATAACCGTTTGTTTGGGGAAGAAATCCAAACGGCTGTCACGGAAAACAAAGGGCGACTCTCCGATCGGGGTTAAGGTTACAGTGCCCCGACCTGGAAGCATTCCCGCAATCAGAATTAATGTCCCTAATTGAATCACATGAATACTTTACAGGAAATCACGGTATTTGTGAATTTGCAGCGGCAACTAAATCAATCACTCGGTCTTGATTCACTCGCAAGGTCGGACCATAGTTGATCTCGCCAGTTTCAATGTCTGGCTCGCCAAAGCACGAGGCGTGGACTTGCGTGACGCCGGTTTGTTGGATCAGTTGCTGGACGTTGTGGGTTCGGATGCCGGAACCAGCGATGATCTCGATTCGACCGTTGGCTTGCTGGACTAGCTTTGTAATTGTAGCTGCACCCTCAGGGGCTGTCTTGGCTTGACCGGAGGTAAGGACGCGATCGAAGCCGAGGTCGATCAGTTGCTCAAGGGCAATATAAGGATCGGGGGTGAGATCGAAGCAGCGGTGGCACGCTAGCGTTGTTCCTTTCGTGCGGTCCCGGATGGCTTTAAGGGCATGGATGTCCAGTTCATTTTCGGTTGTCAGTGATCCAGTGATGATCTCGATATTGGCGATATTGAGCGAAAGGATGTTGTCGATTTGTTTAAGTATTTGTTCACTGTGATTAACAAATCCACCGGGCTGAGGGCGAACCATGACGACCACTGGGAAAGGAGCAAGGCTGCTTACTTCCTCGATGGTTTCTATGTAAGGAGTCAGCCCCCCGACTTCGATAGCAAGGCAAAGCTCAACTCGGTCAGCGCCGGCATCCCTCGCGACTAAAGCGTCTGAGAGGGCGCCAGCAATGACCTCAACGAGCATTAGGCTTCAGCTGCAAGGATCGGAGGTTCATGACTGCGCCGCCGGGCTTCATCCGTGCTTTCACCACGATCTTGGTGTCCCCGGTCTTCGTGATCGTTATCGTTCCAAGGTCAATGGTTTGGAAACTGTCCCATGCGCCGGTACTCTTCACAACGAACTGTCGCTCTTGATTCTCAAAATAAGCCGAGGCAAGCGACCCCTCATTCTCCTTGTCGCAGGCAATGCTCGCCGTGAGTTTGTACGTTCCAGGCACGGTAGCTCGGAAGTTCCAAGTAACCGTGTCGGTTGCCCCCGTCCAAAAGCCAATTGCTTTCTTGGACTCTTCAAAGTGGGCGGCACCGACGACTTCAGCATCAGCGGCAAGGAACGTCATTGATCCATCTGGGTTCTGGGATGGCAAAGACACCTCTATTTCAGGTTCCCCAGCCAGCGTAACTTTGACAACGATCGGCATTGATCGCTTGTTGGTCGGGAGTACCAAAGCGGGCCCTTCCGGCGTATTTTGGATATCAATTCTTTCGCGAATGCCAAGGATTGATGCCGACGCAATGGGAGTTTTGAGCCCTCCGAGAACTGGCATGTATTCGTCATTCTTAAACACGACGCAATACAGGGTTTTGCCTTTTCGGGTCACCCTTCCCCACGGCATTGGTTTAGGAAACGGACTCGCGTGAGTGCCATACAGAGCCTCGGAGTTATCTTTGAGCCATGCGCCGACGCCATTAAGACGGTCAATCGATGCCGGTGGAATTTCGCCTAATGACGTTGGTCCTACGTTAAGCAGGTAGTTACCACCCTTTGACGCGCAATCTACTGCGTTAAAGATCAATGTATCAACCGACTTCCAGTTGTTATCATTAGCATGAAAGCCCCATGA
>JAYUOQ010000491.1:0-19872 GCA_043760685.1 Armatimonadota bacterium
TGCCGAGGAAATTGAAGCTTTGCGCCGTACGGTTGCAGCAATGTTTGAACAGGCTATTCGGCTCTCACCGGGTTTGCCGGATGAACTGAGATCGCTGACTCAGGCGGTTAATGAAACCAACGTGATGGCGGACCTGGTTGCCGCTCATATGCATTTGAGCGTCTCCGACAAACAGAAGGTTTTGGAAACTGAGGACCTAGAAGAAAGGCTGAAGGATCTTTTGGAGATGCTTGTTCGTGAAGTTCGGGTTCTTGAGCTTACGTCGAAGGTTCAGACTGAAGTCAATACGGAGTTAAGTAAGAGCCAGCGAGAATACTACCTTCGGGAGCAACTTAAGGCGATTCAACGGGAGTTGGGCGAGGGTGATGAGCGTGGCGAAGAACTGGATGACTTGCGCCTAAAAATCGATCAAGCGAAGCTTCCTGAGGAGACTTTAAAGGAGGTTAATCGCGAGTTTGACCGGCTGAAGAGGATTAATCCTAGTTCGCCTGAGTATTCGGTTGCTCGTACTTACGTTGAGACGATTGTTGGCTTGCCTTGGAATGAAGCTACGGTTGACAATCTGAACCTTCAACATTCGATGGAAGTCTTGAATGGCGACCATTTTGGACTTGAGAAGATTAAGGACCGAATTATCGAATTTTTGGCAGTCCGAAAGGTTAAAGGCACCGGAGTTATTCGGCAGCCGATCCTTTGTTTTGTGGGACCTCCGGGAGTTGGAAAGACTTCTTTGGGACGGTCTATTGCCGACGCGATGGGGCGAAAATACACTCGATTGTCTTTGGGTGGAATGAGGGACGAAGCCGAGATTAGAGGTCACCGAAGAACTTATATTGGGGCACTGCCTGGCCAAGTGATCCAAGGGATTAAGCGGGCGGGGACCAACAATCCGGTCGTTGTTCTTGACGAGATCGATAAGTTGGGCAGTGACCAGCGGGGCGACCCTTCGTCAGCGTTGTTGGAAGTCCTTGATCCGGAGCAGAATTCTTCTTTTCGCGATCACTATCTTGATACGCCGTTTGACTTGTCGAAGGTCTTTTTTGTCGCGACGGCTAATCGGTTGGACACGATTCCGGCTGCACTCCGTGACCGAATGGAGATCATTGAGCTCGGAGGATACACCGAGGAAGAAAAGACGGAAATTGCGGTTCGTCATCTGATTCCTAAGCAGATAAAGGAGCACGGGCTGCGTCCGGCACAGATTGTGTTTAAACGAGAGGCGGTTCTCAAGCTTGTTCGGCATTACACGCGAGAAGCGGGCGTTCGGAATCTTGAGCGAGAGATTGGAAGCGTGGTTCGTAAGGTGACACGGCAGGTCGCTGAAGGACGGACGAGCAAGATGACGGTGACTGAGCGGTTTATCGAAACGGCGCTTGGATCACCTCGGTACTTGCATGATCTTATTAAGGAGCGAAAAATTACTCCGGGAATTGCGGTTGGTTTAGCCTGGACTCCGGTTGGTGGAGACGTTTTGTTTATTGAAACAACCAAGATGCCGGGGACTAAGGGCTTGATTGTCACGGGACAATTAGGCGACGTTATGAAAGAGTCGATCACGGCGGCGCTCAGCTACATTCGTTCTCACGCAGCTACGTTAAAAATTGATTTGGAAGAGTTTGAAAAGAACGACATCCATGTTCATGTACCGGCTGGCGCGGTTCCGAAAGATGGTCCAAGCGCAGGCGTTACGATGCTGACGGCCCTGGTTTCGCTGTTTACTGGTCGGGTTGTGCGGCCACGGTTGGCAATGACGGGAGAGATTACGTTGTCTGGACAGGTACTGCCGGTGGGCGGCATTAAGGAAAAGGTTTTGGCGGCTCAAAGAGCCGGGGTCGAATCTTTGATTCTCCCTGAGCAGAATCAGAAGGACTACTACGAGGAAATTCCGATGGACATTCAGAAGCTTTTGAGCGTCCAGTTTGTTAATCGCGCCGAGCAAGTTTTGAAATTCGCACTGGAGAAGTAGCAATGTTAGAAACGCCAACCCGGGGGCGATTTTACAAGGAAGAACGATTTCTGGTTTTTGAGCCTGAGCCTGCTTACGTTAGTTTAGTTTATGCCTGCATCGGCGGCGGTGGCGTTGCCGGAGTTTATGGATTTTTGACTCGGGACACTTGGCTGTTCTTTGTCGGGTTTGCCGTGATGTTGTCAGGAATTTGGGCAAACCTTTCGTTAGTTCGAATTCGGTTTGATCTGAAGAGTCGAACGTACCGTCGTCGTCAGGGTCCAGGGCTCATCCCTCGACTTTGGCAAGGCTCGGTTGATGAACTGGATGCCTTGGTTGTCGTTGCGGAGCAATCGATGATTGCTCCGGGATCGTTTCGCTATCATTTAGTTTTGCATTGGAAGCAGCATCGGGCTCCATTAATGGTTCTGGAATCAGAAGTTCGAGTATCGCTCGGTGGACCGCAAATGGGAGGGCAGCTATTAGTAGCTAAAGCTACGAAGTATGCCCGCGCGATGAGCCTTCCGGTTTATGACAATACTCATATGATTGGATCGTGTCCAGTTACGGTTTGGTCTTAGAATGGCTTTCCATAGGCACTCATCACCCGGTGCGCAATCTCGAAAAAGATGATCAGTCCGGTTGCATCAACAAAGGTTGAGATGAACGGCGCGCTCATGACCGCGGGATCTATCCCGAGTCGTTTTGCTGCCATTGGCAGTACTGAGCCAACGCAAGTTGCCCAAACGATGATGCAGGGCAGCGAGAGCCCGATGACTAACGAGAAGTAGATTGGTTGACTCCAGCCAATCACCGGCAAACCGGCTCTTGCCATACCCAGCGCGCCTAGAGTTGCTCCAATTAGGACGGCTACCGAGAATTCTCGGCGAATGACTCGGAACCAATCCTTTGATCTTACGTCACCAAGGGCAAGGGCCCGGGTGATCGTTGTGGTTACTTGTGATCCGGCATTGCCGCCCGCGCCAATAAGAAGGGGAACAAATAGCTGTAATTTGGCAATGAGGGCTAGAGAATCATCCTCGTTGCCGTTTGCCTTGGTACCAAGGTAGTACCGGAGGACGCTGCCGGTGAAGAATTCGGCGACGAATAGGATGAGGAGCCACGGCAAACGTCGCTTAATTAGTTCAACAATTGACAGGGAAAGGTAGTTCTCAGCATCACCCGTAACGGCACCAAGCATGAGAACGTCTTCCGTTTGAGCCTCTTCAAGAATTTGTTGGGCATCGTCCGCGGTGACAATTCCCAACATTCTCCCGCGGGCATCGAGAACAGGCAACGCTGAAAAGCCATATCGCGCAAGGGTCCTTGCGACTTCCTCTTCGGGCATCGTTGCGGGAACGGTTATGACGTCCTCGACCATTACGTCTCGGGTCAGACTGTTTGGTTGAGCTCGAATAACTCGCTTGAGTGTGAGTAAGCCTAGGAGATGTCGATCTTCGCTCAATACATAAATATAGTTAACGGTTTCAAATTCTTCATCGTTCGTGTTCCGAATTAAATCTAAAACATCACTCATCATATCCGTCGGTGCGACCTCGACAAAATCTTCGGTCATGAACTGACCCGCGGAGTCTTCGGGATAGCTTAGTAGCCGGCGAATTTCTTGGGCATCTTGATCGGGAATGACGTGAAGGAGTGCTTCAAATCGTTCGGGAGACAAACTATCTCGCAAACCTAATGCATCATCCATTGGAAGGATGTCGAGATAGTGGGCTACGGTTGTATCCGGTAGCTCGGCAATGATTGATCGAGACGTCTCTTCTGGAAGTTCGACCAGCACGTAGGCGGCGGTCTCGGCATCTAATTTGCGCAAGATGGCAAGGCCAATTTCTAAGTCGCTTCGTTGAATTGCGTCCGCAAGATCTTCTGGCCGGTAGTTTTCCAGCGCATCTCGGACTTTGTATTTATCTTCTTCCAGCGCAAGGCTCGGAAGGCGATCCACTAGGGCTTGCTCATCTGCTCTCATGACGTTCTCCTGATTTTTCGAGTCGGATCACGTCAAGTTATGAGCGATCCTAGTTTGTACTGCTTGGTTCCATGTTGGTATCCCCAATTATTTAGAAATTGATGGGGTATGCGATCTATATTGGCACGGTGTTGAAGCTAAAAGATAGTATGAGTCAACATTTCCGACAAATTAGGCTAATTCGCCAGCAATTGCCTTCCACAGGTCAGGATTAACAGATTTCGGTATGATTTCAAGGATTTTCGTTGATTGCCGCTCGTATCGTCTTATTTTCTCTCCTTTTCTTGTAACCTTTGCTTGTCTTAAATTCGCCAAACGATCGGCTAATTTGACTTGCTGGGTATCGTTTGACATTGCACCAATATCGGCAAGGAGGAGGTTCGATCGGAATTGCCATAGGTCTTCCTTCGACAAGCCTTGGGCTTGCTCGGCAGTTGGCTCGGTCCTGGTTAGCTCGCAGACCAATTGAGCGACTCTGATTCCGAACTCACGTTCAATCTCTTCTTTGCTTGTGGTGGTTTCCTCCAATACATCGTGCAGGGCTGCGACGCAGAGAAGTTCTTCATCGGTAACTCCCCCAAGGTAGCGGAGCAAAGCACAGACTTCGATCGGGTGGGTGGAGTACGGGAGGGCATAGGCTCCATCGCGGTAGTCTCCATCATGCTTTTCAACCGCAAATTGAATTGCTTTTGACAAAAGACCATAAGGCATGTCTGATTATGCAACCATTATTAACTTATGGTTCGAACATTCGCAGCTGCAGATATCGGGAGCAATACCGCCCACTTGCTCGTTGCGGCGACTGATGGCGAGCTGGTGATGCGGGTCGATAATTTGAACGAATGGATTCCGCTTGGGGAAGTTGTGTCTCGGCTCGGTGAAATACCAAAAGATGTTATGGAAATGTTAACACTTGCGGTTAAGGAGTTTAAACGCATTGCCACGAGCAAAAAAGTGGACGGCTTCTACGTCTTTGCAACGGAGGGAATGCGGATGGCGAGAAACCATACTGAGGTTCTTGAAAGGATCTATCGGGAAACGGGAGTCAAAGTCGAAATCATCAGCCCGGCCGTTGAAGCTCAATTAAGTTTTCGTGGAACCCAATTGGACACCAGAAATCTTGGCGCCACAATACTTTTTGAAGTAGGCGGAGGAAGTGCCCAGGTAGCGATAATTGATGACGACAAAATCATCGAGCAAATTTCCTTGCCCCTTGGTACGGGCAGAATCGTCGCCGAAACTGGTCTCTCAAATCCTTGCCCAGAGTACGCCTTAGTAGCTGCCAACAATTACATTTCTAGAAAGTTGCAAGAGTGCCCTTTGAGAGCCCAAAGTAAATTAGCAGTAGCTTCGGGGGGAGTGGGTCGTGGACTTTGGAGAGCTTTACACCCGGATGGGGAAAAGATGATTTCCAAATACGAAATTGAATATCTACGGAATTCTGTAGAAGCAATGAGTGTTGATAGAATTGGTTCGCGATTTAGCGTCAAGCAAAAGCGTGCCGGCACTTTGCTTCCAGGCAGTTTGGTTTACTTAGCCCTTATGAATCACTTTGGAGTTGAGGCGTGCGTGATTAGTGAATTTGGCGTGCGCGAAGGGGCAATCCTTGAAATGGCTGCCAAGATGGTAACGCTATGAGTAAGTCTAAAAAGAAGACAATTGAAGTTTCGGAGTCTCGCTTCATTAACCGTGAGCTTTCTTGGCTGAACTTTAATGAGCGAGTCCTTCACGAAGCAGCTGACCAGTCGAATCCGTTGTTTGAGCGGCTAAAGTTTCTATCGATCTTTGACTCAAACCTTGACGAGTTCTTTATGGTGCGCGTGAGCGGCTTAATTGAGCAAGTAGAAGCAGGGGTCCAATCATTGTCCCCAGATGGGCTGACTCCTAGTGAGCAACTCGAATTAATCGCTGCCAGAAGCGGCCCGATGCGGGAAAGGGCGGCAAGAATCCTTGTGGATGAAGTCATTCCTCAGTTAGACAGAGCGGCTATACATATTCGGGCAATCAGTTCATTGAGACCAGACAGGCTGGAGGAACTTGATGAATACTTCTTGAACGAAGTTTTTCCACTTTGCACTCCCCTAGTCCTCTATCCGGCGGTTTCGGTTCCATTCATCTCAAATCGGTCCCTCAACATTGTCGTCGAGCTGGGCAATCCTGGTGAAGAGCCGCGCCTCGCTCGGGTAAAAGTGCCTACTGTTATTGCCCGAGCAATACGGCTGACACCTAAACGGAATGATTTTGTCTTCTTAGAGGACTTAATTATTCGAAACATTCAGACATTTTTCCCCGGGATCGCGATTCGCGGGGCTTACTTATTTAGAGTATTGCGGGATGCTGACGTAGAAATTCGAGAGATTGAAGCGGCTGATCTCATCTCCACGATTGAGGAAACCATCCGATTGAGACGCTTTGGCGACCCGGTTTTGCTCCAGGTTCAGCGCAACATGCCGGGAGAAACTCGGAACCTGCTTTTAAGGTTGTTGAGTCTTGATAAAGAAGACCTTATGGTCATTGATGGTCCATTGGGAATGGAAGTGCTTTGGGAATTTGCAAAGATTGACAAGCCTGCTCTGAAGTATCCGCAGCACCACCCTTATTTGCCTGAGCAACTATCAAGTCATCAATCGATATTTGAACAAGTTGCTCAAAAGGACATACTTCTCCACCATCCTTTCGACTCATTTAAGCCGGTTGAAGAATTTGTTGGCTCAGTTACCGAGGATCCGAAGGCCTTTGGGATTAAAATTTCTCTTTACCGAGTTGGTACAGAGTCACGGATCGTCGAAAGTCTATTGGATGCAGCAGAAAAGGGCAAGCAAGTAGCAGCAATGGTCGAGTTAAAGGCTCGATTTGATGAGAGTAATAACCTTGTTTGGGCTCGAGCCCTTGAACGCGCAGGCGTCCACGTCACGTACGGGTTTTCAGAAATGAAGACTCATGCGAAGTTGTGTCTCATCGTTAGACGCGAAGCAAATGGGTTGCGATCCTATGCACACATTGGCACGGGAAACTATAATCCCGTTACATCGAGACTTTACACTGACATTGGACTCTTCACGTGCGATGAAGAAATTACCCAAGATATTGCCGAATTATTTAACTACCTAACCGGCTTCAGCAACCAAACTCAGTATCGGAAGCTACTAGTTGCGCCAGTTAATTTACGGGAGGGAATATTGGATAGAGTTCACCGTGAAATCCGAAACAAGGCGTTAGGTAAGAATGCCCGAATCATTTGGAAAGTCAATGCTTTGGTTGACCCAGAAGTTATTGAAGCCCTTTATGAAGCATCGAATGCTGGAGTAGAGATTGATCTCATTGTCCGAGGAGTTTGTTGCCTTCGCCCAGGAGTTAAAGGCATGAGCGAGCACATCTCGGTTACTTCAGTTGTAGGAAGGTTTCTTGAGCACAGTCGAATCTACTGGTTTGAAAACGATAAAGAACCAGAGGTTTATATTGGCAGTGCGGATGCGATGCGGCGAAATCTTGATCGCCGGGTTGAGGTACTTGCGCCGGTGCTGGATTACAACTTAAGACTCCATATCCGGAGTCATATTCTTGAGAATAGCCTCGCCGATACCACGAAATCTTGGAAGCTCAATGCTGGTGGTTCCTATTCTAAGGATAAGAAGAAAAATTCGCCAGAAATCAATTCACAAGAATGGTTTATGCAACATCCCAGTTCAAAGTCATCATTTCGAACGTAAAATGTGAAGGTGCTTTCTTGGTTCCTTCTTAATCAAGTTCCGGTCGCCGATTTTGACTTTACTGTTCGGTCACGGGAAGGTCTAGTTGTCAGTGCTAAGGGAATTCCTATTATTCGCGGGTCTGGATTCCAGTTCTATGCCTCCGGCTGGTCAAAGGGCTATTACAGTTCCCGATGGCGGGATCAAGCGGTACGAAGAATCGATGAAAATACGGTTGAATTGAAGTTTGAGGAAGGCGGAGCCTCTGGAACTGTTACCTACAGGAAATCTGGAAATCGGCTGACTGTAGAATACGATTTCAATTGGAGCGGTACAGATGCGGTGCTTATTGAGCTCAACCATGGGCTGGTCTGGGTTCCTCCCTTTCAAAATGGAACCATCAACTTAGATGACGTTAAGCGTTCTCTCCCCCAACTTCCACCCGTTGGCAGTTTGGATAAGCGCATGCTAGGCTCTCCATCGAAACAAACTCAATTGGTTGGGTCCCTTGCAACGGTAGCGCTTAGCGCTTCGGATGCGGTTTCGACTTTTGACGCAAGGAAGTACGACCAAGATTGGGCCGAAGCGTCTCCGGTTTATTGGCAAGGGGATTTGGCTTTGCCAGTGAGCAAGGGAACCACGACTAAGGCTCGGATCGAGTACAGGTTTGAAGTTAAGGACCAGCCGAAGGTTGACCCAAAACGCATCAACCTCACTGCATTGCCGATCAATGACGCACTTTTGCCGGACGAATCCATTCCTGAGCTCATTCCGAGCCCTAAGATGTCCTTTCTTGACTGGCGAAATACGCTGACAATTAGCAACCTTTGGAAGCTTCCGGCCGGAAGACCGAAGTTTTTTGACCTCTTTCGTTCAGAACTTGAAAAGCGATTTGAAATGCCTGAAGTAGGATCTCTAGAAAATCGGGTTTCGTTTGACGGCGGAATGTCTGACTTTAAGAAGCCTGAAGGAACCTATCACATCAAAATTACGAAGGATTCGATTTCAGTTTACGGACAAGAGGTAGCGGGATTACGCAATGGAATTTATCGGCTCGCTCAGATGGCATTTGTAAAAGATGGCAAGGTTTGCCTCCCGACCGGCGTTATTGAAGACGAGCCGCGATCAGATTTTCGAGGGGTTCATCTTTTCGTTGGTCCCCAGGCGACGGAGTTTCATCAGAAGCTTTGGACGAATGTCCTTCGCCCTTTGGGATTCAACAAAGTTGTCCTTCAGTGTGAGAGAACCGATTGGGATTCTGCGCCGGGTACCCATACATCGATTTCGATGAAGAAGGAGGACCTTGCGAAGTTGTTTCAGTGGTATCGAGGAATTGAGGTGGAGCCTATTCCTTTGATCCAGAGCTTCGGGCACATGGGTTGGCTTTTCGCCAACGGGATGAACAAAGATTTGGCCATCAATCCACAAGTTCCTTACACGCTTGATCCTCGAAAGCCAGGAGCAAAGGAGCTAATCGGAAAAGTATGGGACGAAGCGGCTTCGTTGCTTAAACCCAGGACGATTCATGTGGGGCTTGACGAGGTCGACATGCTTGGATTCCCTACCAAGAATCCGGCATTGAAAACTGAGATCTGGCAAAACATGCTTCCGTATTTAGGTTCGGTTGCGAAACGGAACAACGCAAATCTGATGTTATGGGGAGACGAAGGTCTAGCTCCAGGTGAGGCAATCGACGCAAGCAATGGCGATGACAAGGACAGCGCACTTTTGAGACGCAAGGCAATCCCGAAGGGTGCCTTTATTGCGGATTGGCATTACAAAGCCGATCAAAATCATGTTCCTTTTTTGAAGTCATTGCAGAAGTGGAAGCTAGAAGGGTTTCAGCCGATTGCATCTTCTTGGTATCGGCCAGAGAATATTCGTGGTTTTGGCGTCGCGGCTGATGTAGAAAAAGCGGGGACATTGCAAACCACTTGGGCAGGATACGAAAGTAACGAAGCTAATATGTTGAAGAACCTCAAGCAGTTTTCGGCAATGGTTTTGGCTGGAGATTATGGCTGGAGCGGCAGACTAGAAAAAATTGAAGAGTTGCCCTATGATCCAGTTCAGGTCTTTGGCAAAATGTACAACCCTCACCAATCTCCTGTATCCAAATCTCGAGCACTACTCTTTGGTCGGGGAGAAATATTTGAGTGTGGTGGCATAAAGTTTTCGCAACTAGAGGGCTCAGCACTTAGGGGCATTTCGGCTACCAATGCTGCCAATGCTGAACTACTTGATGTTGGGCTCAATGGCACGGCAAAAGAGCTTGCAGTGGCATTATCATGCGATGTTTCTTCGCCGACGGGTGAATCGATTTCCGAGATGACGATTAGCTATAAGGATGGCACTCAAGATAAGATTCCGTTACTTTATGGCTTGCACTTGCTGGCCGTTGGAGAAACAGGTAACACTTTTTTTGGAGAGCGAAAGCTGGACAGGACTTGCTTCCGAGTTGCCCTGAAACCGAAAGAGCTCAAGGGCGTCTCGTTTCAGGCTCTCAATCGATATTCTGGTCTTAGAGTCGACGGCGTGACCCTTATTCCAATCAAAGGTAAGAAGAATCCTTCATGAGGGCAACCAGTTCTTTCACTCGTTGAGCATCAGTCGATGGTGCGGCTAAAACAACATCATCGGTCTGGACAATAATCATATTTTTCAGACCAACTGCGGTTAGCACGCCCTTGGAAGAGTCATTGTAAAAGATACAGCCAGAACAATCCGTCGAAGTAATCTTTCCGATCAGCACATTTCCATTTTCGTCGACCGGCATCGTGCGGAAAAGCGAATCAAATGATCCGACGTCATCCCACGGGAATTCTGCTTTCACGACGTAAACTTGGCTGGCCTTTTCCATCAAAGCATAATCAATCGAGATATTCGGAATACTCCGAAACTTTTCAACCGCTTCGGTCCGGTTTTCGGCTTGGAGAGCCAAAGCCATACCGTGAATTAGCCTAACCGCATCAGGTTGGCTGTCGCTCAATTCTTTGAAGAAAGCACTTTGTGTCCAGAAGAACATTCCGCTGTTCCAATAGAAGTTTCCACTGGTGACGAATTCCTTAGCAGTTTCGAGGTTGGGCTTTTCGCGATACCGGGTAACGGTCTTTACTGAATCACTTACTGATGCTCCACTTTCAATGTAGCCGTAACCTATTTCTGGTCGAGTTGGGGTGATTCCCATCGTGACGAGTCCGTCGGTTTTCTCCGAAAGCGATAGGGCCTGATCTACGGTGCTTCGGAATAAATCGGGATTTTCGATTATGTGGTCAGCAGTTAGGATTGCGACCGAAATATCGGTCAATCCTCTTGCCTGAAAAGTAGCAGCCACCCAACATAGACATCCTAGCGTGTTCCGTTTGTCAGGCTCAGCAATTACGTTTAGGTCAGGAACGATTTTAGCGGCGCGAATTGGCTCTTCAAGGTGGGTTGCGGTTGCAATGTAGACATTTTCGAGTCCGACAAGAGGCGCAATTCGATCGACCGCTTCTTGCAACATGGTCTTGTTAGGATCGGTAAGGCGTAACAGTTGTTTTGGTCGTAACTTACGAGAAAGCGGCCAAAATCGTTCACCTGACCCACCCGCCATGATTACTGCAACTCGCATCTTGTAAAGATTATTGTCATATTGAGGACAAAAACTATCTAATATGCCAATAATCCTTAACAGTGAGCCGCCCAAAACCCTTTACAATCGTTAGCATGACAACTCTGGTTGCGATGATTTTGGTCACGATATCGGCATGCGGAAACTCTGAAGCAGCTTCTCTTCAAGGAGTCCCAACGACCAAATCGGTGGGAGATGCTAATCGAGTGCTGGTTGTCATGAATGAAAAAGATGCCAACAGCGTTCGAATCGCCAGTTACTATTTGCAGAAGCGAAAAATTTCTCGAGACCAATTGGTTAGCTTAAAGACAAGTACGGCGGACGATATTTCACCCGAAAAGTACAAGACCGAAATTGAAGCCCCCATCAAATTGGCGCTGGCCAAAAACAAGAACATCGATTTCATCGTTCTGACCAAGGGCGTGCCACTCAGGCTAGTTGATCAGGGAGGCTATTCGGTTGACGCTACGCTTGCGGCCATGGAACTCAACTTTTTGCCGATTGGCCAAACCCCGGGGAAATTTGGAATTACGGAGGTGGACGAGGAAGCTGCCTTTAATCGATGCAAGAATCCGTATTTTCGTTCCAAGGAGCCGTTTTCACACGCAAAGTTTGGGATGTATTTGGTGAATCGCCTCACCGGATATACGGTTGAAGATTGCTATAAATTGATTGACAATTCAATGAATGCAAAGCCTAGTAAGGCTCCCATTCTTCTTGACTCTCAACCAAAGTATGGACCTGGATCTGGCTACTGGGGAATGGAGATGAGTTTGAATGAGGCGAACGACAAACTTAGCGCAAAAGGGCTGAACATCTATTACGAAAAGACACAGAATTTCACCAATGGAGGAGAACCGTTGGCTGGATACTGCAGTTGGGGAAGTAATGACGTAAGCTTTGACGTGAAAGCATATCACGAGCTCAAGTTTGTGCCGGGGGCGATTGCCGAAACTTTTGTCTCGACCAGCGGTCGGACATTTGAGCCGACCACAGGTGGGCAAAGCCTGATTGCTGATTTGGTTCACCAAGGAGTTACCGGCGTAAAAGGCTATGTTAGCGAACCTTTCACGGTAGCTTTGTGCAAGTCAGACATTTTGTTCGATCGCTATTTTAACGGGTTCAACTTGGCGGAGAGTTTTTATGCTGCAACTCCGTTGGTTAAGTGGAAAGACATTGTCGTTGGTGACCCGCTGTGCCGACCGTACAAGAAATAGGCTATAAATAGGGTCAGTGTTAATTGCGCTAGCTTTTTTTGCGTTCCTCCTAGGTTCAATTCCCTTTGGAGTGATCATCTGTCGGGCAAAAGGCGTGGACATTTTCGCGGTTGGAAGCGGGAATATTGGTGCCACGAACGTTGTGAGGGCGGTTGGACCAGGTTTGGGGACATTGGTATTCGTACTCGATGTCGCAAAAGGCTATATCCCGGGCTTTGTCGCTCGATTTACGATGCATGACCAGCCATTCGGGATTGAGGGTCAGACTTGGTCGTTTATCTTAGGCTGCGTAGCAATATTTGGACACATGTTTAGCCCTTGGATCAAATTCAAAGGTGGGAAAGGAATCGCAACTGGTTTGGGAACCTTGCTCTCTTCAGTCCCACTGACCGGGCTCTTGGCTTTTGGCGTAATGATCCTTGTGACTTGGGCTAGTCGGTATGTCTCCCTGGGAAGTATTTTGGCTGTGATCAGTACACTTCCAATTTCGCATTTCATTTCGAAAGATACAAAACAAGTGATGCCAATTTTGGTGTTGTTTAGCGCAATTGTTGTTTGGAAGCATCGACCTAATATCAGCCGAATCCTTAGCGGAACGGAAAGCAAATTTAGATTCAAAAGGAATGACGATCCTGCTGAGTCGAGTGATGAACAAATGTCCGACGAAGTAGTGAATGATGAAGAACGAAACGGAGACAATAATCGTCCTTAATTTGTCCACATGATTCCGTTTGCCGACATTCACGCGCCTTTGGGTTCATTTCTCCCATGCGTGGTGTTTCTTATCCTGCCTCCATTCATCATTTATCTGGTGAATCGGTCGGTCATGGGTGAGATTGGGTGCTTTACGGCGTTCATGATGGCGTCTACGACGATCTATTTATTCGCCGTCATTTGCTTGGTCGAAGATCCGTATTTACACTATTGTTCGTTGGTGGGAATTTTTATGCTCTTGATTGGGTTACCAATCATAACTGTTCTCGCCGACAAGTGGGATGACAGGCAGATGGCGGCGGAGCAAATCAAGATTTGCTACCAACAAATTCGGCTTAATCCTCAGAATGGGATGGCGGCCTTTCGATTGGCTCAGCACATTTATCAGCGAGGTGAGGTTGATATTGCCATTGCGATTGCAAGTAGATCGATGCCGCAAATGGCGCCGAGTCTATTCCGGGAAGAGCATAAAATGTATCACTATTGGCTGAGTAAAGCGAATCCGAACGCACCAAAAGAGATTGCATGCCCTGGATGCAAAAGTATGGTTCCATGTGGAGCCTTGATTTGCCCTAACTGTCTTGGAAACATTCACTTGGACCGAGTGCGGGTCTTTACGTTGTCCCATGTTGTTCAGACCCAAAAAATCATTGCCGTTTGGGTGACCATTATTATTTGCCTCATCGCTATTCCGATGCTTGGAAAGACGAAGCCAATCATCGCGGTGCCAAGTATCATTGCTCTTATTGGTGTTGGGATTGGTGCGGTAGTATCGGCATTTAGCCAGAGGTTTGATCGATAGATGAAAAGGCTCGATTGGTACGTTTACCGAGAAATGATTCCAGGATTCCTGATGGCGGTGCTCATTGTCGTCGTGATGTTCCAAGCCAATTTTTATATGGCCCTTGGGAAGAATGATTTGACCCGAAACGTGCCAGTAAGCGCAATTCTAAAAATTCTCTTCCTGGAAACGCCTGGTTTCCTTATTCAGACTCTGCCAATTGCGGTGTCCTTGGCTGCTTCGCTAGCAATGTCTCGACTGGCGAGGGAATCTGAGTTAACGGCTTTTCGGAGTGCGGGGGCTCGGATCATGCGGGTTCTGTTGCCGGTTGCGATTTTTGGAGCTGCCATTGGTGGACTGGACTATTACATCACTGATCGTTTGGCTCCCCAGTGTGCGAAGGCAAGTATGGAGCTAAGGACCAATGTTAATATTCTTGCCAGCGTAGGTCAGTTCATCACCAATGTACAGCTTAAGTTGCAGACTTATACCGTCAATATTGGTTCGGTCACCAAGGATCCTGGAAAGGAAGAAAAGCTAGTATTGAAGGATATTTTGTTGATCGAACGTCCTGAACCGGGTGAAGTGACGGCAATTGTTGCGCCAGACGGCACTTATCGACAAGGTCTTTGGACGTTTAGAAACGCTAAGACATTTAAGTACCATTCAGGTTCAAAATCAAATGATGTAATTGAGTCCAAATATCTTAAGATCAATCAAAAGATTGCAATTCGAGACTTGTCAATGTCTCCAGAACCAGAGACTTTGGGAATTCAGGCTACCCGCCAAAAAATTAAGGATCTGGACAAGTTAGGACAGGACACACGGTCTTTACAGATTTCTTACCACAACAAAATCAGTACTCCGATCATGTGCCTGATCTTCGCCTTGGTGTCGCCAATCTTTTCGATCAAGTATGCGAAGCAGGGTGGCTTTATTGGAGTCGTTATAAGCATGGTCGTGATCATGCTCTACTTTAATGCTTGGGTGATTTCAACTCAGATCATCGGGAAGGATCCGCATGTAAGTCCTGCCCTCGCGGCTTGGTTGCCCAACATTATCTTTATGATTGCCGGACTACTCGGATTGCGGAGCCTTGAATGAAATTTGCTGCAATTGCGATTGTGTTGGGGGCGGCTGGCGCAACTCAGGCTCAGGTCTCGGGGTTTTCGGACATGTTTCGGATGCTGAAGCGTGACGGCAAGTTATTCTACAAACAAGACCTTTCGGCTGAACTGAAACAACCCCCACCCAAGGTTTCGCCGATGCCGGCTCAGCCGGACGACACGAAAGTTTTGGAGTTGGTTCACTACGGTGAGATCACGGTTAAGGGAAGTCAAATTGAGCTTTCCGACGGTGCAGAAATTCTTGCTCGAGGGTTTCGTTGCCTTGCCGATTCGATTAAAGGTGATTCGAGCACGGAAATCTATACTTGTTCGGGAAATGTTCGGATCATCGGGGTTGACGAGACGATTTCTGGTGAATCGGTCACGATCAATCTCAAGAACAAGACCTTTTTTGCGACCTATGGGAAGGCTCAGATTAAGCCAAACCTTTTGAATAATCAGTTGAAAAGTGATGCATTTCTTTCGGGGAAAGAGGCTTCGGGAAGTAGCAAGAAGATTTTTGGCAAGGACACATCATTTACGACCTGTGATTTTGTCGTTCCGCACTTTCACCTTGATGCGCAAAGCAGTACGATTCAACCTAGTAAAGAAGCGATTCTGAGAAAAGTTAAGATTGTTGTTCTCGGAAAAACGATCGTTACGTTGCCAATTTTGTGGATTCCTTTGGGAGAACGTAGTTTCAAATACTTGCCGCAGGTAGGTCAATCTGCCGACGAGGGGTTTTACGTCAAAAACATCTACGGATTTCCTATGCGGGGAGAAGATCGCGGTGCAGTTCGGCTCGACTATATGTCGAAACTCGGAGTTGGGATTGGAGCTAATTACTATTACCGAAACGCAACGATGAACGGGATTACGAAGATCTATAGCGTGACCGGAAATTTGAAGACGATGACGATCAACAACCAGCATGAGCAACGATTTAAGTGGGGCAAGCTCACGCTGGACAATGATATTCAGCAAAACAATTATCTGACCGCGCCGAGTTCTACTCTGGTGAGCACGAGGGCCCAGCTCAAGTTTCCGCGGTTCACAACCCTTACCTTTAATCAACAAAAGCAATCGAGCTCGGGGTTTAACAACTCCAACCAAACGATTACTTTAAGTGATGCTCGACAATGGGGCAAGACTAGCACAACCGTTGATATGACCCTCAATCGAAGTGGATCTTCTTCCGGATCAACTGGATCATCTAGACAGACCATGGACCTTCGTCTTTCGGGAAATCGCGATGTAAAGAAAGGGGTCTTTTCGCTTGAGTACCAGCGAACTATTCCGATTGGTGAAGTTACCAATTTCTTCCCTAGTTCGGACAAGACTCCTGTTCTCTCATTTCGAACCGATTCAACCAAGATTTTCGGTGCTGACTCTTTCAAAACACTGCCCTTTAGGACTGAGTTCAGCGTTGGCGAGTACTTAGACCCAATTCTCAAAAGGCGAGTCAGCCGGGGGATGTTTGATTTCAATATCAATCGTAGTATCCGTGATAAGGGTCCTTGGAAATGGGACTTTAACGGTGGATTTAAGCAGAACGTCTACTCGGATGACACCGCTCAGTATCGAATCGCCATTGCCAGTGGAGCCTCGTATTCTCTCGGAAAGAAACTGGGTATTAATTTCCGTTATTCGTCCCTTCGACCCTTTGGTTACAGTCCATTAGCAATCGACCGAACTGGAACCAGCGATATGTCTACTATGGACCTGTCGTTCATGAAGAATTCAAAGTCAAGCTTTGGAATTCAGACTGGATATGATTTTGTCCGCAGCGGAAAAGGTGAAATCGCTTGGCAGCAAGTTGGGTTGCGGTCAGAGTATCGAGTTGGGAGTGCGTTTAGCTTCCGAACTCTTTCGACTTATGATACTTTTAGGACAAAGTGGAGCAATATCCGGCTTGACTCGGTTTGGCAGTCACCTTTATTGCTAGCTTCGGTTAGCGCTCGATATGATGCGATCCAAAGCAAGTGGGCGTCGGTGAGCGCATTTATAGAAGGCATTGAAATTGGGAAAACAAAGTTCGGGACCGCGCTTAACTACAATGGGTACACAAAGAAATTTGACTCTCAGCAGTACAACATTATTTATGATCTTCACTGTGCAGAAGCCGTGTTTACGGTTTCGGACTTTGGCTCTGGATTTCGGTCGGGTCGAGAAATTGGATTCTTTATTCGTCTGAAGTCAATTCCAGTTGATTCGGGATTTGGTCGAGGTCGACTTGGTAATGCGCTCGGGTCGGGATCGGGACGAGACTTCTAGGGTCTAAGACTTTCTTCTGCGACACCATCCGGGGTCGAAAAGAAAAATCTGTCCATCCAGGGGTCCCGAAACGGGACGCCCTTGCTACCATTTTTGACCCTTCGGGTCAGGAAATTGACTTCCCATACTCATCCAGTGGAGCGAACTACAAAGTGTCAACTTTTAACCTAACTACTTGCGCTTGAATAGTGCTTCATTGAGTAACGCCACCAGAATCGGCTTAGGAAGAAGAATATGATTGCGAGGACAATTGCTTCTCCTGCCACAAGAAAGCTTGGTTCTCTGACCAGTTGTAGCGCCGGGAAGTAGGCGAAGAAGGCAACCGGAAGAATAAAGGTTAAGAGATATCGCAAACCAGTTGGATAGATATCCATTGGGTAGCGTCCAAGCCCGGTGAGAGTTTCGCCAAGCACCCAGAGGTTGTCAATGCGGATGAAATAGATGCCGGTCGTCATCAGGATGAGCTGAAAGCCGTATAGGTTTACTACCGCACAGACAATGCCGACGAAGTAGAGCGCGTACTGAGTGGCGGTTGGATGAAGCCCTTGAAGAGATATCAGGACAAGGACGACTCCGCCAAGAAAGGAACCAATCTCGGCAAAGTTGAACTTTCGCATGCTAATCCAGAATTGGGTGTCAACGGGTTTGGTGACGATGAAGTCGAGGGTGCCTTGGCGAACGTGATTCGGTATTTCGAGGATGGAAGCCGCGAGAAGGTTGTTCAGTGAGCTGACGATGTAAAGTGTGGCGCCGAGGATTTGGGCCTCGCGTCGATCCCATCCGGCAATGGTTTTGACGTTGGCGTAAACAACAAATAGGACGACGAGGAAAAAGCCGAACCAGACGGTGTTCTGGAGCATCTTGGCGATGAAGTTGACGCGGAACTGGAGCTCACGTGAGAAAGAGCTTTTGAAAAACGTTCGGTAAATCCTCCAGTAGTGGCGCACCGTTTTGAAGCATACTTTGAATCGTGGAGCTTCTGAAGTTCTTGGTTGCAATCTTAGCCGCTTTGTCGGCCATCCTGATCGGAGGGGAAATTCTTCGTCGCCTTAATATTGCCGGTTGTCGAGCATTTAGAGTTGGTCTTTCTGGACTCATTGGAATGGGCTTCATGGGAACGATACTCGGGATCATTTACTTTTGCGTACCAGGTAAGGGTAGCATTCAAGCAACTTTATTCCTTCCGCTCTTAGCTATTTTGTTGATGGCAATTGGGAAGAAATATGAATATTTTAAGGTTGAACGAGAAAAGCTCAACCCGATTTTTCTCGTCGTAGCCACATTCCTCTTTCTGATTCCATTGATAGGTGTGCTGACTCCTTCTACCTCCTTTGATTGGGATTCCATTGCCTACCATCTGGCTGTACCAAAGATTTGGATTCAACAAGGTCATGCAGGGTCAATAAGCTACATACACCACAGTAATTTCCCAGGGGCAGTTGACTCCTGGTTTACGTTTGGTGAGTCGCTCGGCGGTCAGACTGCAGCAAAGTCTTTCACTTGGTGGTTTACGATTTACGGCGCGATCGCCATTTTTGGCTTTATCAAGGATCGGTTCCACGCAACACCTGCTTGGCTTTGCACCATTGCTTTCGCAAGCATTCCAATGGTGATGTGGGAGTCAGGGACGGCCTACGTAGATGTTGCGAATGGGTTGTTTGCCGGGTTTGGATTTGTATTTGCGGCTCAGTATATCGAGAAGCGGGAGAAGTCGGATTTGATCCTTGCCGCCGTTCTTTTATCGTTTGCGGCGGGATCTAAATACACCGGTTTACAAGCGATCTTTATTGCTTCGCTCGTTGTCTTGCTACTCATTAACAAGGCTGAGAAGCTGGGTGCGGTCAAGATGGGCGGACTTGCAGCGGGGCTAGCGAGTTTTTGGTACATCAAGAACTGGATACTTGTCGGCAACCCGGTCTATCCATTCTTCTACTCCGTTCTTGGTGGCAAGAATTGGGACACGTTCAATGGACAGATTTACTCTGAAGAGCAGAAGACATTTGGATACTCGGGGGCACTCAATCTCGGACAAAGTGTCCTTGGATTAATTACATCGCCCGGCCGCTTCACCAATCCGACTCCAACGGCGGGAACTGGATTTGCCTTCGTTTCGCTTGGTTTTGCCGTGTTTGTTGGGGCAGTGATTGGGATCATTCGGGTCTTGGCTAGCAAGTTTGAACGTTCACTGGCATTGATGATCTTGCTCCAGCTTCTCGCTTGGTTCGCCCTCAGTCAGCAGAGCCGGTATATCCTGACGCTCGTAGTCCCAATGCTTTACTTCTTTGTGAAAGCTTTGGATTGGAAGCCACTAAGCAAGTTTGTGATGGGATGCTTAGCGCTTCAGGTTTTGGCGTCATTTTGGATTGCGTTTGACAAGAATGGAATGGTAGCTGAACGGCTTCCAGTTCTGATTGGAGCGATCACACGAGACGAGTTTTTGGGAGGATATCAGCTCGAAGATGGATCATCGATGCCTGGGCATGTGGAGACGTATAATCTGTCTAAATTTATTGATGCGGATAGTTCAGTCACTAAGGTTGCCCTCTTTGATG